>DGEC01000024.1 GCA_002385745.1 Firmicutes bacterium UBA3936 | reverse complement strand
GTCCCGAGACCCTCAATGCGGTTGGTCAGGCTATGGCGTTCTTCCGGGGCGGGGCCGCCTGTGTCTGCATAGCCGAACATGTAATGCCGCCATACTTCCCTCTTGTCCGGTTCAAAGCCGCAGAACCAAACTTCAAAAACAGTGACAAGATTTGTTTTCCTGTCATAAACAACATTATAACCGCGGACGGTTTCAGGTATCAGATGGGTAAATAAAATGACATCGCCCAGTTCCTTGGCCGCATAGGGAGCACTGACCGGACTTTTGCTCCCCTCTCTCAAGGTAAGCGTGTCTTCTGCAAGGGAATACTCAAGAGCCGGTCCTTCATCAAGAATGATTTTCAATTCTTTTCCTGCTAAAGCTTTTGCTACCGGTGAAGCGCTTTTAGGCTTCGGCGCAGGTGTCAGACTTGCTCTTATGTACTCTTCCGTCAGCGGTGTATACTTTTCATAAAAGGTTGCCCGGAAATAATTCATCATAATTACCCCTTTCTTTTTTTATTTCACGCCTGTGGATGCAATAATTGCTGCAAGCTGTGAGAGGATTTCGCCGGCTTTGCCCAGGATCACCAGATCAAAGCGGTAGCCGGCACTTATGTTTTCATTGTTTAGCAGTACTTTCTTTCCCTTAGCCAGGTAAGGCAGTTGATTAACCGGCGATACCTCCAGGCTTGTGCCGATAACCAGCAGCAGGTCACACTTTTTTATTTCATTGACTGCCGTCTTCCAGGTCTCCTCCGGCAAAACTTCGCCAAACAAAACAACGTCGGGCCTGACGGCATATTCGCCGCAGTGGCGGCAGGGCTTCATTTCCGTCATATCTTCTTCTGTAGCTTCTCTGCCGCAGTTGTTGCAGAAAAATTCATTGGTGCTGCCGTGCAGCTCATAGATATTTTTGCTGCCGGCCCTTTTGTGCAGTCCGGAAATGTTTTGCGTGGCAATACCCTTTATCAGCCCTCTTCTTTCAAACTCCGCCAGCGCATAGTGGCCGGGATGCGGTTTAACGCCCTTCATTTTGCCGAATTGATCCATAAAAAACCGGTGGAATAATTTATAATTCTGCTGAAATGTACTGATATCGGCCACAACCCGCGGGTCATAATTTTTCCACAGTCCGTTTTTGCCGCGGAAATCCGGAATATTGCTTTCCGTATCCATTCCGGCGCCTGTCAGAACCATAGCATAATTGGCTTGTAAAAGCAGCGCCGCCAGTTCTCTTGTCCCTTCTACTATGCCGCTTCCCTCAAATGCTTTCGGCATTTTTCCACCTCACTTTGGATAAAAAGCGCGGTTGTTTTGCCATAACCTCCAATGTGCCGGTGAAAATCGAAATTTATGTAAATGTTGCCATGCTATAGTTTTGCATGGCAACGTTTTTCATGATCGGGCTCTTTTAGTTTTCTGTTATTCTTCAGCCTCGGGAATAATGGAGGTTATCATCATCATTACACCTGCGGCGCACCAGGTTGACCAGCTCCAGCCGTCAGAAGCCACAGGACCGTAAGTAATATCAGCCTTTTCTCCGGTCAAAGGATAATATTCATAGGGCGCAAATCCCAGTATTACACCGTTTTCCTTCACATGGTCGCAGAAACGGCGGGCGATAAGTGCCGCTTCTTTATTTTTGCCGGCCATGTTCAACCCCGCGGTTATGATCTGGATAATCGGAGCAACTACCCTGCCGCTGATAAAAGTTCTGGCGCTGTAATCACAGAGCGGGCTTTTCAGGCTCTCGGTCACAAGCCCGATTTCACAGAGGAAGTCTCCTTCTTCCGTCAGCCTTTCCGCTACTTTGTCAATTATATGCTGCGGCAAGCGGTCGCCAAGCAGTATGGGCTGGTAGCAGATGAGACTCATGCTGTCCACAGGCTTGCCGTTGACAAAGGTAACAAACTTTTCTCCGTCCCAGAATTCATTAACCAGGATATCGAGCAGTTTTTTGCTGCGCACCAGCCAGTGCTTGGCTTCTTCTTTTTTACCGCAGCCTTCGGCCAGGCGGGCGGTCATTTCCATCTGAACAATCAGGAAGGCAATAAGGTCCGGGTTCTGGGCAGGGAAGCCGTCCTCAAAGATGGTGGCATCATCCCAACCGGAATCATGGGGGCTGTGAATGGCTGTTACATCGTCGCCGCGTCCGGCATTTCTGTAGGTGGTCCAGAATTCTGTCCACTTGGCAAACTTGGGATACATTCTTGCACATTCCTCGGGAGTCAGAAAATCATCGCCGGCCTTGCGGATAAGGTAGTCAAGGGCAAAGCCCTGAAAAGGAGGCTGCAAAGTCGTATTGGCTCCCCCGATATAGGTAAGATGCCCCGGAATCCGGCCAGTCTTCTCGTCCTGATACTGGAATAGCAGGCAGATCTGCCGCCAGGCTTCCTTGGGGTTGGCAAGCATGGCCATGGCATGGTAGCTTTGCTGCCAGGAGAATACTCCGGCTACCCAGGTATATTGAAACAAAATCCCGGGTTCCTTGAAGCCGCCCGAGGCCTTGGTGCGGTGGCTCCAGATTTGGTAGATCGCATAATCCCAAAGCTTTTCATAACCCCTGGCCGCCGGCAGGTAGTTCTTCTTAAATTCATCATAATCTGCAAGGCTTGCTTTTACCAGTTCGTCAAAGGGGAGATAGTCGGCGGATCTTTCAACCTCCACCATGCTTTCATGAACGGCGGCTTCAAATTCTCCGTTTTCAGCAGGCACACAATCAAAAATTACTTCATCATAGCGGCTCAGTTTTTCATTCCAGGGGCTGGTAACTTCTATTTCACCTTGCAAAGGTACAAACAAAAGCTTCCCGTAAGTGCCAAACACCGCTTCCCAGGCACCGTCCTGCAGAGGGCGGATGCCGCGGCAGGCACTTGTGCCCATCTCTTTT
Organism: Firmicutes bacterium UBA3936; assembly: GCA_002385745.1. Lineage (GTDB taxonomy): Bacteria > Bacillota > Dethiobacteria > Dethiobacterales > Dethiobacteraceae > DTU027. The sequence continues at coordinate 15,953 of DGEC01000024.1, read as the reverse complement.
ATGGCAGGGCAAAGTTCTATACGCAGTGTTACACCGCCCTTGCCGCGGACGCGCAACTGCTCCTGATCGGTAAAAACAAACTCAACGGTACCTTCTTTGCTTTCCATGCGCAAGGTACCGGCATCGGAAAAATAAGTATAGGGAAGTTCGGAATCGCCGGCAAACAGCCTGAGGTTGAATATAAAAGGAGTGGAATCAACCATGGCACCAGGCTTGTAGCTGGAAAGGCGCAGCAGATGTGTATAGTAATCCTCGAAAATATAAAAGGCGCTGGCGTTGCGTGCAAAAACAGCCCTCTGCAGAGCAAATTTTTCCTTAGTTCCAAACATTTATCTTATTGCACCTCTTTTCTTCTCTTATTGTAATGTTCTGCCTACGGCAAATAATGCGGCACAAGCAGAAGGTGAATAAAAAGCACCCGCGTTGACGCCTTTGCCGCGCCGGTCATTTGCACCGCCGGCCAGGCAGGATTCGATCAGTTTTCTCGCCGCGTCTCTTGCGGCAGCGTCCAGACCCGAGTCCTTCAGACCCATTATTATTAGGGCCCCGGGGATTATGGCAACCTTGTCCCAGTCCAAAGCCTTGGCTTTTTCCGCCAGGACAGCGGTTATTTCTTCGGGCAGGCGTTTGCCTAGAATAAGCGGTATCAGTGTTAACAGGCCGTCACAGGAACCCGCCTCTCCGGTCAGGATGTTTATGCACTTGAAACGCTCTCCGTCCCATAGAACCCGCGTCAGCTTGTCAAGCTGCTCCCGGCAGAGCTTATCCCAGGATTCAGATTCGCCGGACTTTCCTAAAAAGTCAGCTATTTTTGCCAGGGATTCCGCTGCCAGGGCTAGATATGCAGCCAGGTCACAGCTGGCGGAAGGCAGACCGCTGCCGAGTGAAAGCTCATTTTGCCAGCCGCACTCATAACGGTAGGCATAGTAAGCAAGCCCTTCCTTGTTTGTGCGTTTTTGCAGCCACCAGTTTACAGCCTTTGACATCAGCTCATAAAAGCGGGAAAGCTGTTCTTTGGCAACTTTATACATGAGACCTCCTGCAAGCAGCCGGTTAACAGTACAGGCATAAACAGGAGGTACGGCTTCATACAGGTTCTGGCGATCCGCCAGCCAGACAGGTACAAGACCCTGCGGAGAAGCTTCGGCAAGTGCGGCGCTCAGAAGCTCCAAAGCCCGCGAAGGGTCGCTTTCTGTCAGGGCAATTATCGCCTGCTCAAGGCTGTATATCTTCTGGTCTTCCATTTTGTTGGCCGGGTAAAGTTCCAGCCCTTTGAAGGGCACAAGCCCCGTCCAAAGAGCATAGGCGGCATAATCGTTGAAATCCTTGTATTCAGCGCCCAGTGACGGCAGCCCGGCAACAAAGCTGTTAAGATCCTTTTCAGCTTCAGCTATACACTGCTCCAGGCTTTCCGCAAGTGCAGGCAATTCGTAGGCAAAGTCCGTATCATAAGCCGCAACGGAAAACTCCCCGTTTTCGTCAGGTTCTATGTAGACGATAGGATCCGTAGGCTTCAGGCCTTTCCGGTCCCAGCGGCAGTCAAGGGTGACCCTGCCCCGCAGCGCTTTGAACAGGTAAACTGTGCCGCCCAGGATAAATTCGGCGCCGCGTTCGGTGGTATAAGCGTTATCCCCAAAGCCAAGTTTGCCATCAAGGCGCAGCCCTATGCCGCCTTTTCCGGCTATGCGGAGCACTTTTTCACCGTCCAACACAAAAAGTACACTGCCCTGATCCGTTTTCAGCTCTACGGAAAAGGGTGAAGCTTGGTAGCTGTAGTCCTGAGGTTTCCCGTCAAAAGTGGGAATAATGCGGATAAAACCTTTGGGCCCCATTGCCGGCCCGCCGTAAATAAAACCTCCGCTCTCCGCGGCAAGGGCAAGATAAAGCCCCTTGTCCCAACCGGAGTTATTGTTGTCGGTTTCTTCGTAAACCATGTGCCTGGACAGGCGTCTGCTAAATGGAATTTTCTTCAGGTCAAGCTGCATTTAATTACTCCTTTCTTTTATTGTTTTGTTTATAAATAGTTTAGCATTAATGTAGCTCTTTGCATAGTGTAAAGACAAAAAACCCCCGCATTTTCTCAGTAATTGCGGAGGTTGCAATACAGTATGCATCAATTTTAAACAACTGCATCAGCCGGGAAACGGGTTAAATCCGTATGCGGGATAAATGAGGCCGATACAAACTCATCCATATAACCCGGATAAACGCTTAATTCGAGGTAAGTCATCTGCTGCGCCGTTTCATCAATATAGCTGCTGGCATTTTTATTAATTAAGCTTAAATAGCTTCCCGTAAGCGAGCTGTTGCCGATAAAATCAACCCTGTCCGGGCTGATATCCGGGAAAAGTCCGATTTTAACAGCATTCTTTATGTTGATATGATTTCCTATCCCGCCGGCAACCTTTATCTCGTCAATATCACTAATATCCAGCCCCAGACTTGAAAGCAGTACATAAATTGCCGAGTATACTGCGGCTTTAGCCCTTATAAAGTTGTCTATGTCAATTTCGGTGATGTAAATATCTTCAGGAATGCTGTACCTTTCCTTGGCCGCCACAATATAACGCCCACCGTAAGAATCGAAAAAAATGTTTTTATCGCCGGAGTTTTTTCTTGTGAACTTCCCTCTGGCATCAATCAGGCCCGTTCTTTTAAGCTCCGCTATGAGGTCAATAATTCCGGAACCGCAGATGCCGTAAGGTTTGCCGCCGCCGATAATATCCAATTGGGCCACATAATCACTGCCAATTGTCACTCCTTCAATGGCTCCGTCGGCAGCACGCATTCCACAGGAAATTTCCCCTCCTTCGAAGGCGGGACCGGCTGAACACGCGCATGTTATGAGATAGTCCTTGTTTCCCAGAACAATTTCCCCGTTTGTTCCCAGGTCAATCAGTAAACTGTGCTTTTCCTTTTCACGGATAAAGGAAGGCAATACTCCTGCAGTAATGTCTCCCCCCACATAACTGGCAACGGACGGGGAGAGCAATACCTGCGCATTTTTATTGACGCAGAGCCCGATATCATCTACTGTTACAGCCAAATTCCCGGTCTCCGTCAGGGCGGGAATATAGGGCTCCCTCCTTAAATAGTCAGGGTAAATTCCGAGCAGCAGGTGTGTCATGGTTGTGTTGGCAGCAATGGAAACTATCACAATGTCATCTCTGCTGATTTTACTCCTTTTGCACAAGTGCCTGATGAGCGGGTTTATACTTTCCCTGACCACTGCATCCTTTAACACTTGCAGCCCGTCGTCTTTTGTGGCGTAAATAATACGGTTGATTACATCTGCGCCGTATTTTGACTGCGCATTGGCACAGGCCGCCTCGCCTAAGACCTTGTCACTCTGCAAATCAACCAGACAGGCTGCAACGGATGTTGTGCCCACATCAACGGCAATTCCGTAGCCTATATGTTCTCCGTAGGGTTTGATGTCAATTAGTTTTATCCTGTCCTTAGCCGGCTGCGTGTAAATAACCGCCACTTTAAAATCGTTTTCCCTTAAGACAAGAGGTATTTTTTTCAGTAATGGCACATTTATCTCTGCCTCTGAGCAAGCAAGCTGCCAGAGAAGATTTTTTCTCAGCCGGGCAGCGTCGGAAATATTGTTGTCCAGGGACGGTTCAGCAAGCTCTAAATCGATTTTTTTAATATGGCTTTCTTTTGCATAAAGAGCTTCAAATTTTTCCTTAATACGGTAGTAGTATTCATTTTGCCGGACGGCGTCATCGGTAAAATCAATATTAGCAACCCGTAAAAGGGATTCCCTGGGAACGACAACGGTAACGGGAGCGGTTATGGTGCAGGAGCAGGCCAAAACGGTATTATTATTCTCAGAAGAATTTCCGCCTTTCCTGTTGTCTTGTTTAATTACACCTTCGACTATTTTTACCCTGCATTTGCCGCACGTGCCGCTGCCGTTGCATGGTGAATCAATAGGCACTCCGGCACTGCGGATAACATCAAGCAGATTGTCACCTTGATTTGCCTTGGTTTTTATTTCGTCACCGGAAAGAACAATTGTTACATCGATCATCGGAAAATCCTCCAAACCGGACCTGGTTAACCTTTGCCGGGCGGGTTTTTTCATTCCCGCCGGCTTGCATGCTGACTACATGATAGGATCCAATTCCAAAGCAGGGTGTCCTTTAGCGGTAATGTAATTTACAACGCCTTCGACATCAGTGGCAATGGTTTCATCACAGATCATGTCAACAAAGTTTTCAATGCCGTATAGTTCCTTTGCTGTTTTGTTGAGCTGCTCTGCGACGTCATCCTTTAGTTCCTTGGGCATCCAGATAATTCGCTGCACCCCGCCTTCTGCAGCAATGAATTTCCTGGAGGAAATATAGTGCCTTCCATGGCCCATAAATCCAGGGGTCTGCACTCCCCCGCCAGTCATGGAAGCCAGTTCGCCAAATGTCATCCCCACCGGTGTTTCTCCGGCATATTCCCGTTGACAATCAAAACACCGTTTCCTTCAGGAATAATGCCGCAGATGCATTCAAAACAGCCGCAGGAAGTCATGGGATCCTCCAGGATGCTGTAGATGGCAACCTTTGACACCGCCCCCTGTGAACGTTCTTCAACAGCTTTGCTGACTTCCGTCCAGATACCTTTAACTTCATCTTCCAGGCCCTCTTTGGGAATGGGCTGGCAGGCGCCTGTCGGATCCAGTTCCTTGGTCGCCTTGGCGTCCAACCAGCTTACTGCACCGCATAAACCCAATCGTTCAGGCGTAACAACGCATACATGAGCAGGCGCAAAGGACTGGCAAAGTGTGCAGGAATAAAAAGTATCCACATTTTCATCTGTCAGGGAAGCCAACCTGTCATCCCTTGACTTGTAGCTTGGCAGCGCCAGTTCCTTCTCCAGCGCTTCAACCTTTTCTTTGTCGGTAATAATCTTTACCTGACACTTGTCAACCACTGAGCCGAACTCATCATGCATCATAGCATACAGGACTTCCCCGAAGTGCTTCAGTCGCAGTCCTTTGGCATAGGCGTCTTTTCCAATGCGTATCCAGGCAATATTCCGCTGCCCTATATGCATAACTCCTTCAATATAGTTGAGGAAATAGTGAATCCGCCTTTCCAGGACAGGTTCAAAATCCTCCTCCATATTTTTGCCCGCCACTTCCACAATTATTGCCAGCGGCAAGTATACGGGAGGTTCCAGTGCATCTATGTCCGGCCCTATTAATTCGATTTTGTGGTCCTCTATTTCTTCCGGCGGCCTCATTTTGACAATTTCCCAGGCTTTGCTTCTTTTGCTTCCGAACTCGGCATAGACATCATTTTTTCTAATTCTCTCGCCTTCAAAAGCGGCGGCAAAACTAACCGGGATAGGGATTTCCTTTATTTTGATCTTAATTTCCCGGGCTTCCAGGGAAGTTTTCACTGTTTCCCGGTAATCCTTTTGCGTCATAAGCGCGCCCGGCACTTCCGGCACGTCCACATCGGCAATAACGGGAAAACCAAGGGCGATTGCGCCCGCGCCGGCGGAAACGGTAACTTCATCCAAGGGACCGAAAGTATTTACAAATGCCGGTACCCTCTCCTTTGTATAGGCCAAAAGCCCCTCCAGGTCCCCGGGAGACAAGGCTCCAAATATCAAGGCAGCCCTTACTGCTACGGACACCACATGGATCACTGAAGTCACATCGTGCCCAACCGGAATCACTCTGAAATCCAGGTCTGTTTTTACGCCCGCATCCATAGCTTGCTCTATGACATTGCCAATTAAGAATGTCAAAAGGCCTTTCTGCTGGTAATCCCTGACAATGTCTGCCAGGCTGTCCCGGTCTTCCGCTTCTCCCAAAATAACGGCAATACCCGGTATATCTCCGGTAACCAAGGGCACACCAAGCGACCGGATAACCGGGTCGGGGACAAATCCGATTCCGTTTTCATTTTCATAAGGGTTTTCTTCAACTGCATATTTGACCGCTTCGATTATTTCCGCAGAAACCGCTGTTGCCAGTCCCGCGTTCAAAGCCTTTGCCAAATCTTCTTCTTCGACTATCAGGCTTTTTGCCACATCCAAAGCGGCTTTTAACTCTCCCAGGGTTGTTATTTTGGTGCCTGTAGCCGCATAAATTACCGGCAATGCATATGCCGTGTCGGGAAAGGCGACTTTCTGCTCGCTGCCTTTTGCTCCGATTGCATCGTTGACGGTTTTTTCAGCCAATCCTAGCGCGGCTTTTGAACCTGCAAAAATAATGTCACAAAGACTCATATATTTTCCCTTCTTTCCTCTAGACTCCGCCTATCAGCGTACAACCGCCATATCTTTACAATTCCAGGAAGGAATCGGCATAAAGCGTTTTCCCCAGAATCATATCGCAGGTTTTAATAGCTTCCATGACTTTTTTGTCACAAGGGTTGGCTATAGCCGAAGTCAGGCCGCACATCATTGCCATGGCTACCGTATAGGCATCAAGAACCGGCCTTAATTCCTTTGGGGCACCGTTTGAGACGTTGCTTAGCCCGCCTGTTGTTTTCAACCCCATCTCGCTCATCATTCTCACAGCTTCCAGGACCTCAACCTGTTTTTCCTGCATCCCTTTGATTACCAGAAACAGCGGGTCAAACAATAAATCTTCCGGCTCCATTCCTGCCTCCATTGCCCTCTCGAGCATCTGCTGGCAGTACATCATTCTCTCATCATTATCGGCAGGGATGCCCTCACTGGCACACAGGGCAATGACCATGGCGTCATTCGCCGCAGCCAGATTAATATTATCAATTCTCTCTCCGGCATCAGCCGAGTTTACAATGGGCTTCCCCTTGGACCGGTTGTAAACTTTTATTCCGGCTTCAATTGCCTTTTTGTTTGCCGTGTCCAAAGCAAGGGGAACATTGTCGCACTCTGACTGAATTAGTTCTACAACCCACTGCATTAATTCTTCGCCGTCTTTCTCGGCAGGTCCAATGTTCACATCAAGGTAGGCTGCTCCTGCCTCGATTTGTTCTTTCGCCCGCTTCAAAATCGGTTCCGGGTCTCTTGCATCAAGAGCCTTTCTAATGGTTGGTGAAATGCAGTGAATTCTTTCTCCTATTACCATAAACTTTTCCATCACTAAATCTTCCTTCCTGTTTTATTATCTTCCCGGGAGCTGCTAAAATATTCTTTGTTGCCGGAAGTTAATTGAGTTCATTTAAAAACTTGGGAATCTGCATTGCTTCACTGGGGCCAACAATGATTTCCCAACCCGGCAGTTCCTCTTCAATGTCGCCCTTTAACACTGCTACTTTACCGGGCAGTATTAGTCTTTTCCGGTTCAGCTTCTCTTCCAGGCCGCTGCTCTTTATGGCGTTTGCAATTACACCGGCGCTTAACTTGCCTGCTGCCCATGAAGTCAAAACCGAGAGCCCTCCGGCGTCCGGCACAAGAAGGTAAACCGGAACTTTGGCTCTTTCAATTTCTCCCGAGACTACGAAGTAGGTCAAAGCAAAGTCAACGGTCACAAGTACAGGAGAATCTTCTTTGGGATTTGCAAATTCATATACTTTCGGTTCAACACGCATTGGTTTCTGCGGGTCGGTAAAGATATTTTGCCTTAGAGCAAAGAGCGGCAGTGCATTGGCGTATGTGATGTCATCAAGAACAACGATTGAACCGTATTTCATGATAAAGGTTGCTGCAAGGGCAGTTTGCAGATAGCTGTCACCCTTGGCCAGTTCATTGACAAAAACTATGGACGGATAGCCAAAGGTCCTGTCCTGCCCGACCAATGCCGTTCTTCTGAATTCAACGGCATTCTCGAATGTTTTTGCCATGTTTTCGCTGCCGGCATTTAAAATCAATTCTTTATAGCCCAATTGATGTGTTTTTTCCACCAAGGCATACATTTCTTCCACGCCGGGAGCGTTTAGGCCGAGGACAATGCCGCTTTCCTTTGCCAGCTTTACCATCTCTTCAAGATTGTCATTGTTTGCCCCGACAAGAACAGGCTTCGTTTCTTTGACTAGAGCTGCCGCTTCAGTTGCCGCGTCCACATCATCGCAAACCAGAACAAATATTTTTTGCAGCTCTTTCAACCGCTTTATGATATCCAAATAACGGGACCTGTTGCCTGTGTATTTTACTGCAACAATTTCAACATGCATTTGTTCACCAATGCGTTCATAGTCAACTTTTTTGATATTTTCCATTCTCCGAGCCAACTCGTCATCGTCCATGGCATCACTGAATTGTACGGCAAACAATGTTTTGTTTACAAAAGTCTTTTCATGCCTGAACAATACCGTTTCTCCGCCCAGTGCATGTTCATAATCGCCTGTGCCAATCTTAACGGTTTTCATCAGCGGTGCGGTTGCCTCGGCTAATTTTTCCTTTGCTTCGGCGGAAATATGAGGACACTTTTCTATTTCAACTGCACCGGAGGCAACTTTCATTGCAAAGGCCATACAGGTCGGGAATCCACATTCTTTACAGTTCTTCCTTGGGGTTAATTTGAAAATCTCAATACCGCTTAAAGCCATTGTTTGCAGCCTCCTTTATCTAGTTTAATCCGCTTCCCAGCATATTGCTGATAAATGTTTTCATAGTTGCAAGCGATTTAGGATGCCTGACAATAATAGCATCTGCCCCTGAAACAAGCACTGCCGCAGCAGTGGCAACTTCCATCTGGATAGCCCTTTCTATACTGCTGCCCCATGCCGGTTCATCGTCTTCCGAGGCCGCAGACTCTTTGACGGTCCATGTCTCCGTAGAAACAGGAGTAATTATGGGCATTTGCAGTGTTGAATCATTTTGTCCCAGCGCCGCCAATATTATCCTGTCCATTGTGGAAGATAAGTACTCGAACCCGTAACCTACAGCCGCACTGCCCACATTCATAACCAAATCCTCATTCTGAACACCCAGCTGGTTCATTAGAATATTGAGCTGCTTGGCCAAATTTATATCCACAGAAGTTTCTGCGGCAATCTTATGCTTGTAAGCCAGGGCTCCCGCCGCTCCGACCGTTTTATAATTTTCTTCTCTTGCAGACAGTATTAAGACATTTTCTCCGGCCAAAGCTTCGGCTACTGCGCTGAACAATTTCTCATCCTTTTCAACATTTTTAGTTCCGGCTATAACAAGGGGAAGATCAACGGCAGCCGCCACTTTTTTCGCCGTTTCAACGCATTCCTCCACGCTTTTATTCTTGCCGTCCGGGTCTGCCCCGGCAAACCTTAAGCAGATGAAATCCGGTGCAAAGTTGTCAACGGCAAATTTTGCCCACTCAGCAGTATCTTCCAGTACACCGTCATATATCTTCTTCAGGTCGTCATGCCAATCTTCAGGTACTATATCAACAATTTCCAGGCCAATTTTGGGAGGGTTGCCCACGTTCCCGTCAAAACTATGAATTGGCAGTACGTTTTTACCGCCGATAGCCACAGCCTTATCACCGCTGCCCAGCGTAACTTCTCTGATCTCGCCGCTGTATTTTTTTGCCGCTTTTTTATAAGCCACTGTCAAGACCTCCCTTAGATAAGTTGTAATTTAACAAGAATATCTTTTACAGCCTCTTTGGCCGGACTGTCCTCAGGCATATTTATCAGAGGTTCACCGCTCGCGTCATATTCAACAATATTCTCATCCAGGGGCACAACCCCCAGCAGTTCCAACCCCTGCTTTTTTATTTCTTCCATAATCGCTTTTGCGATTTTACCGCCCGGCGCTTTGTTTACAATGAGGCCTGTACTTTTGACATCCACTTCCAGTTCCTTGGCAAGCTCTTTTATCCTGCCTACTGACTGGATGCTTCTTCTGGAATAATCGCTTATCAGAAGCAGGAGGTCGATTTTACCGACCGTACCCCTGCTGATGTGTTCCATCCCGGCTTCATTGTCAATAATAATGTGGTTGTAATTATTTGACAGTTTCTCAATTTGGTTTTTAAGGATGCCATTGACATAGCAATAGCATCCTTCACCCTGAGTCCTGCCCATTACCAGCATGTCGAAGCCGTTGCCTTCACTGACAGCCTGGTTGAGGCGATAATTGAGATATTCTGTCTTGGTCATTCCACCGGGTATAGGGGTACCCGTCCTCTCCGACCAGTTGACTTCTTCCCTGATATTTCCGATTGTTTCCTCTATTTCCATCCCCAGCACTTCATTGAGATTGGAGTTGGCATCGGCATCAACTGCAAGGATAGGTCCCTTGCCTGCTTTTACCAGATACATGATTATCAATCCGGCAATACTTGTTTTACCGGTTCCACCCTTCCCGGCAACTGCAATTCTCTTAGACATGGTTTTGCCTCCTTTGCGCAAAATCTTCTCTACAACAAGTACTTTTTATCCTGCAGAGGGAGTGCATTCCCGTTATTCTGTGCGCGGTACAGATGGAACCGCAAGCTGTCTTACATCAGTGGATCCAGCTGCAGGGCCGGATGTCCTTTTGCTTCCAGGAATTCCAGTAAGCCTTCCGAATCCGTTGCAATGGTTTCATCGCAAATCATATCGGTGAAATTTTCTATTCCGTAAAGTTCCTTGGCTGTTTTGTCAAGTCTTTCCCTGACATCTTCTTTTAGCTCTTTTGGCATCCAGACTATCCTGGCGATGCCGCCTTCGGCGCTCATGAACTTCTTGGAGCCGATAAAATGCCTGCCGTGCCCCATAAATCCGGGAGTTTGCACGCCACCGCCTGTCATTGACGCCAGTTCGCCAAATGTCATTCCAACCGGTGTCATGTCGCCATATTCCCTGTTGACAATAATCACACCGTTGGCTTCCGGAACTATGCCGCAGATGCACTCAAAACAGCCGCAGGAAGTCATGGGATCCACCAGGATGCTGTAGAGAGAAACCCTTGATACCGCGCCTTGGGATGCCTTTTCCACAGCTTTGTTAACTTCTGCCCAAATCCCGTTTTGCTCGTCTTCCAGTCCTTCTTTAGGCACAGGCTGGCAGGCACCGGTAGGATCCAGCTCCTTTGTCGCCTTGGCATCCAGCCAGCTTACCGCGCCGCATAACCCCAGTCTTTCCGGTGTGACAATGCAGACATGGGCGGGGGCGAAAGACTGGCAAAGTGTGCAGGAATAGAAAGTATCAACATTTTCATCTACGAGCGAAGACAACCTTTCGTCGCGGGCAGCATATTTGGGCAGCGCCAGCTCTTTTTCCAATTGCTCAACTTTGTCCTTATCCGTATAGATGGTGACCTGGCATTTATCCACTACCTTATCAAATTCATCCTTCATCTTTGCATAGATGACTTCGCCCAGGTGCTTTAGTCTTAAGCCTTTTTCATATGATTCTTTTCCTATTCTTACCCAGGCAATGTTTCTTTGCCCGATATGCATAACGCCTTCGGTGTAATTCATGAAGTAATGCAGTCTTCTCTCCAGCACAGGCTCAAAATCTTCCTGCATATTTTTACCGGCAACATCGACAACAATAGCCAGAGGGAGCCTGTAGGGAACTGTATCGGCTGAATCGATATCCGGGCCGATTAGTTCAATTTTATGGTCCTCTACTTCGGCCATATCCTTCATTTGCACCAGTTCCCAGGCCTTGGTTTTTGTACCGCCGAATTCGGCATGCATATCACCTTTCCGGACCCTCTCCCCTTCAAAAGCGGAAGCTACACCGACCGGGATATCAATCTTGGTAACTTTTATTTTTATACCTCTGGCTTCTAAGGATGTCTTAATAACTTTTTCATTATTCGGCTGATGCAAAAGCAGTGTGGGAACTTCGTTAATGTAAGTTTCCGTTATTGCCGGGAATCCAAGTTCTATGGCGGCCGCTCCGGCGGCAATGATTTTGTCGTCCCAGTCATCAAATACATTGACAAACGCCTTTATTCTGTCCTTTGTATACTGTTTGTGGGCTTGGAAGTCGCCGGGTGCAACGGCGCCGAAAATCAGGCTGGCCCTGATGGCTACGGAAACAACATGGATAACCGATTCAATTTCGTAGCCCAGGGGAATCACCCTGAGGTCAATGCCCATCTTTACCCCCTGTTCGATTGCCTGGTCAATAATTTTGCCCACCATAAAGGTTAAAATGCCCTTTTCCTGGTATTCCTTGATTATCCTGCCGGCAGTCTCGCTGTCTTGACACTTGCCGATAAGCACCGCCACCCCCGGGATATCCTGTGTTACCAGAGGCACGCCAAATGCCCTGATCTGCGCATCGGTCAAATGCCCCTGCAAAGGAGGCCGGTAAGGATCATCTACCAGTGTATACTTAACGGCTTCAATGATTTCTGCAAGCATCGCCGATGCCGTTCCGGCATCTAGGGCGTCCTGAAGCAGCCTTCCCTCGTGGGCAAAACCCCGGGCCAAATCCAAAGCTTTTTCCAACTCACCGACTGTAGTTATTTTTTCTCCTGTTATCGCATAAATTACCGGTAAGGCATAGGCAGTGCCGGGGAATTTGACAGCGGCTTCCCTGCCTTTCTCTGCAACTGCTTTTTCTACCATTTTTTCAGCCAATTCAAGGTATTTGTCTTTTCCTGAATATATAATTTTAAACAGGTTCATTCTGCCGGTCCTCCCTTGTTAATTCAGTTCTTAACCATTGAAATTATTTTGTCCGCAATAATGTCAATGCTGTTTTTCAATGTTCTGCTGGCTTCATAGGAAGAAGTGTTTTCCCTGTCGGAAAGGCTGATCGCCTTGTCGTAGTAAATAAAACCGAGACAGTTTTCTTCTCCCACATGTTTCAAAATGAAAGCTTCATCATCACTGTCGTTAATCTTGTTGCCGATAACATAAACCCGTTCGACACCAAGGTCGGAAGCCAGTTTTTTTACCCTGGCAAAGGTCTGAATACTTCTTTCTCCCGGTTCCACCACAGTGATAAAGGCATTCACGGAACCGGCAGTCCCCCTGCCCAGGTGCTCAATTCCCGCTTCCATATCCATAACAACAATATCGTCTTCCTTTAAAACCAGGTGGGAGGTAAGTCTTTTCAGAAGCACATGCTCCGGACAAACACACCCGCTGCCTCCCGCATCAACACTTCCCATGACCAGTACTCTGATACCGTTGAAATCTACGGCATACTTCTCGGGGATATCGTCCACCCTGGGATTCATTTTAAATACACCGCCGTACACCCCAGGCTGTGAACCTGTCCTTTCCTGCACCAAGGACTTGAGTTTGGAGATCGGTGTAAGCCTTGAGGCAGCGTCGGCATCCATGCCCAGGGCCAAGGCCAGATTGGCATCAGGATCTGCATCTACGGCCAGAACCCGGTAGCCTTTGGCGAAAAAGTTTTTGCAAAGGGCAGCTGCAATGGTGGATTTGCCAACGCCGCCTTTTCCCGTAACAGCAATTTTCATTTGCCTATCACCTAGATTCCTAGTTTTTCCCTTTTTTCTTCAATACGGTCAATGATCTTCTGTGCGCAGGCCTGAGGGTATTCTTCAAAGAAGAATTTTGCTCCCACTTTGTTTTCTATGGTGTTGGTTAAAATATCGGTAAACCTGGCTGATCCGGTGACATGAGGAGTAACACCCAGAAATGTGTCTATGCCGGAAGCGACAACGTAAGTTCCGATGGAAACCGCCTTCTCACTCATCCACTCCGGAGCAACTCCAACCACCGGCAAGTCGGAGATATCAATGCCTCTTTCTTTTGCCACCCTGCTTACCAAATCAAGGATCCGGCTGATATCGACACAGGAACCCATATGCAGTACGGGCGGGATGCCGACTCTTTCACATACTTCTTTCAATCCCCGGCCGCACAGTTCTTTGGCCTCCATTGTCAAAAGGCCGGCCTTTGCCGCTGCCTGAGCCGCACAACCCGTTGCCACAACGATAATGTCATTCTTAATTAATTCCTTAATAACGGTAACGTGGCTTTTATCATGCTTTACCCGCGGGTTATTGCAGCCTACAACGCCGGCAGCGCCCCGCAGCACCCCGGCCCAGATAACGTCGGATAACGGTTTTACAGTGTTAAAGACATCGGTATGACTGTTTACCACTTTGTCAAGATGGCCGATTATGGTTTCGACACTGTAGCCGACTATAGCCTTGCTCTTGTTTTCCGGTATCAGAACTTTGGAGCGGTCCCTGTTTTTATAATTAACTACCGCTTCCCTGACAATTTTCTTTGCCGTTTCCAGGGCATGCTCTTCAGCAAACTCGATATATATGCTGCCCTCGATCTTTGCCTTTGGAGAAGTACTGATAAATTTGGTATGATAGCAGTCGGATAATCTCGCCAGCGCCGGGAAAATACACTGCACATCTACAATGACGGCTTCCATGGCTCCCGTTAATACGGCAAGCTCCTGCTGGTAGAAGTTGCCGGCAATTTTAACTCCATGTCTCATGGTTACTTCATTTCCTGTGCAGCACATGCCGACAAGGTTGATTCCTTCGGCTCCGACGTCTCTGGCAAGCTGAACCAGCTCAGGATCTTCAGCGGCCAACACTATCATTTCCGAAAGGCTCGGGTCATGGCCATGCAAAAGTATGTTAACCATATTTTCTTCAATAACTCCCAAATTAGCCTCAGTTCCTCTTGCCGTCGGCACACCGTACAAAATATCACTGAATTCGGTACCGATCATGGAGCCGCCCCAGCCGTCCGCCAGCGCTGCTCTCATGGCAATTTCGAGGATGCTTTCCGGGTCGCTTGCACAGCCGATATGGGTTGAATGCATGATGGTTGTAATTTCTCTGTCAATTGCCCGCGGTTCAATATTCAGCTCTTTCCAGATTTTTTGTCTTTGCTTTGGTGCCCTGGAAAGAAAATTCTGTGTGCCAAAGGGTTTTCCAAACTCCTGCAAAGCCTTTTCCGCCAGTTCACGGGTAATTTCATAAGTGTCTTTTCCTGCCGTCTCAATGCCCCATTCCCCGGCGATCTTCATCAGCTTATTAACATCTCTCACCTTATAGTTACCATTTTCACAAGCCATGTACAAAACATGCGATATATCCCTGGCGTGATCAGAATGGGCAGCGGCTCCGCCTGCTACTGAGCGGGCAAAATTTCTTGCAACAATGGTATCGGCCGTTGCCCCGCACAATCCTCTTTGCGCCCCTTTACCTGCAACAGGACTAATTCTGCAGGGGCCCATCGAACAATTCTTGCAGCAGATTCCTTTTTCACCGAATCCGCAGGGTGCTTTCATAGCAGCCTTTCTGTCCCAGATTGTTTCGACGCCATCTCTTTCCGCTTTTTCAAGTAAACCTTGACTGACTTGATCAAACTCTAAGACTTCATGACTCATCTGTTTTCCTCCTTTTAAGATGGCTATGACATACATGTATATACATATATGTACCTATGTTTAGTTTAATTTACTTCAACACCGACTGTCAATGACAAAAAAATTCCACAATAATAAGCCATGCGGCAGATTTATCGTGGATTATTATAAATTAAGTATAGTGAATTCTCAGACAAATGGCACTTATAAGAAATTTTTGTATTGATGTTCGACAAAGTACGACATATACTTATAGTGTAGGGCAGTTTACTGATTGGAAAGGAGGCTTGGTTTATGAAAAGCATTGCTTTTCAGTACCCGTTTATGATTTTCGACAAATGTCGCTGCACTCAGCAGGTCCCTCTGAAAAAGATAAATATTGCCTCTGCTGCTGAAGCAACAACTTTAACCTGGAAAGCCGTATGCACCTGCTGCGGAGAAAAAATTCACCGGTCATTCAAGCTTAAAGAAGGCGACATTATCGACATGTCACATGTTTTAAATGCTTACAAGGTTATTCCCTCAATCAAAAACGATCTTGTCATCATCAGGCTTGATTCATTTAAAGTAAAGCTGAAAAACAACAATACTTATTTCTACGGGGATTACAGCCAATTGCGATTATTTGATAATGTTATTGAACACGGCGTCATGCCTGTAGATTTTATCGATCTTACCCGTCCTTACGCTTTGCTTTTGGAACAATAACATCTTGGGAAAATAACAAAAAAAGGTTCTTAGCCCGGCGGGCTAAGAACCTTTCAGACTGTAGACAAA
>DGEC01000097.1 GCA_002385745.1 Firmicutes bacterium UBA3936 | reverse complement strand
CCATTTTTGTCTACAGTCTGATGCGTGGATATCACGCATTTTTTTATTGGCAGGAATCCAAGATTAAACCGGCGAAATATACCCAAAAAGACAGAGGAGAAAAACAGATGCGCAAGAATTGGATTATTGTCATCATTCTAATAGGCTTGCTTTATTATCTTTCCTCTCTTCCGGGACTGCGTGTTCTGCCGGTGCTCAAGCAAATAAATGATCTTCTTGCATCCTGGAATGTCAGCATTTCCAACCTGGCGGTAAGTATTGCTGAAAAACTGCCCAAACAGCTTGACCCTGTAAAAACGGTCACCTCTGATTTTTTAAATTATGCAAGCCGCAATCCGGTAATTATTGAATTTCTACTAAGAAAGGCCGCCCATGTCTTCATTTTCTTTGTTATTACCATTGCCCTGTTTATATTTTTCCGCAACTACTTTCAGGAACCCTGGAAGGCAATACTTCTGTCCTTTTTCACAGGTGCGGTCCTGGCCGTGCTTGATGAATATCACCAGCTTTTTGTCACGGGCCGGCACGGTACTTTTCTAGATGTCTATATTGACCTCGGCGGGGTAATTGCAGCGATTTTGCTGATAATTTTTTCTTTCTGGCTTACTGCCTTTTACCGCAGGGAAAGGCGCTATTATTATCAAAATCCGGAGAGGTGAGTACGCGGTAATTAAGCCGTAGAGATTATGGTAAAAAAATATCCCAATCTTTTTAAACCCATAGTACTGGCAAAACAGTTGTTTGCAAACAGAATTTTCAGTGCACCGACCGGTGTGTCGGAACTTCCCCTTCAGGACAGCCTGTACTATTACGAACGCAAAGCCATGGGCGGTGCCGCCTCTGTTTGCGTTGGCGATGCCTGCCCTTCCCTGGATGCCATGTCCCGACCAGGACATATTAATCTGTGGGATGAGACTTCAAGAGCGAATTTAGCCAATATTGCCTATGCCATCAGTCGACACGGAGCGGTACCCGTTATTGAAATTATTCACAGCGGCAACTGCTCCTATTATTCATACAGCAAAGGCTACCGGCCTTACGGCCCTGTTGCCGGCACAACTCCATTTGACCAGGAGATCCTCGAAATGACGGAGGATATGATTCTCAAATGCATTGAAGATTTCGTGCAGGCAGCAGCCTATGCCAAGAGCTGCGGTTTCGGAATGGTAACCGTGCATGGCGGGCACGGCTGGCTCCTTTCCCAGTTTTTCTCAAAAAGCAACAACCGCAAGGACAAATGGGGCGGCAGCCCGGAAAACAGGGCACGTCTGGCGGTTGCCATCTGCGATCGCATCCATGAAGTTTGCGGCAGGGATTTCCCGGTCGAGATCAGGATATCAGGTTCGGAAGTTTTTAAAGGCGGTTATGGCATTGAAGAAGGCATAGAGCAAGCCGTGTTCCTGGACGGCCATGCGGATTTGATTCATGTTTCCGCAGGCAGCCATGAAGTTGAAGAGGTGTTTACCGTTACCCACCCCAGTATGTTTTTAGAGGACGGGGTAAACGTTAAATATGCGGCGGAAATAAAAAAATATGTCAAGCACACTCCTGTCGCTACAGTCGGCGCCCTCTCCGACCCCGAACTAATGGAGGAAATAATTGCTTCCGGCCAGGCCGATGTGGTGCAGCTGGCACGCGGCCTGATCTGCGACCCGGACATGCCTGTTAAGCTGCAGACCGGCAGGGAAGACGAAGTAAGACAGTGCATGCGCTGCCTGTGGTGTTTTTCCCACCGGATGAAAAATGAAAAAATTGTCTGCGCCTTAAATCCGGAAATAGGAAATGAAATTGAATACAAGTATAATAACTATTTGCCGTCATTCCGCAAGAAAGTGCTTGTTGCAGGAGGCGGCATCTCAGGAATGCAGGCGGCCCTTGCCTGCGCAGAACGCGGACACAGGGTAATACTGTGTGAAAAGGAATCAAGGCTTGGCGGAGTCCTGCTCTGCGAAGAAAAAGTTCCTTTTAAGCAAAAACTGGGAATGTATCTCAGTCAACAGGCCGATTTAGTTTTGCGCCATCCAAAAATTGATGTCTGCCTGAACACAATTGTTACTCCGAAACTGGCACGTGAGCTTGCACCGGATGTAATTTTCGCCGCCCTTGGCTCCCGCCCGGCAAGGCCCGACATACCCGGGATTGACGGGGACAATGTTTACGAAGCGGTTGAAATCTATTACAGCCCGGAAAAAGCCGGTGATAAGGTTGTTATTATAGGCGGCGGGCTTGTGGGGATGGAACTGGCAGTTTACCTGGCTTTGCTGGGCAAAAAATGCACAATAATAGAACTGCAGCCCGAGTTGAACGACGGGGGGAACAACCTGCAAGGGCTTGCCTTAAGTCTTGAATTCAAAAAGTACGGTATAGAAGTCAGCCCTTCCACAAGAGCCGTTGAGATAAACAACGAGGGAGTCCTTGTGGAATTTACCGGTGAAAAACCGGCGGGAAGCAGCTTCCGTTTCGGCCTGCCGGCATACTATCCCAGAGCGGAATCCGGCGGTTATTTCTTCTCCTGCGATACCGTAATCTATGCCACGGGGCAGGAACCCTTGTGGGATGAAGCTGAAAGCCTGCGCCACTGTGCCCCCGAATTCCGCTGGCTGGGCGACTGCCTGGCGCCGAAGAATATCTGGTACGCCACCAGTTCAGCCTTCTTCGCCGCCCGGGATATCGGAAGATATTAAAAGACAACTGTTGTTGAAAACACCGCCGGGTTGAATGGGCATATCCCGGCCGGCAGCA
This sequence comes from Firmicutes bacterium UBA3936, assembly GCA_002385745.1. GTDB lineage: Bacteria > Bacillota > Dethiobacteria > Dethiobacterales > Dethiobacteraceae > DTU027. The sequence goes on along the minus strand of DGEC01000097.1, from coordinate 928 downwards.
TTAGAAACATTGTACAGGACTATCCAGGGTTATTGGCTGCCGGGGTGCCTGCGCAAAAAAGCTGAAAAACAGAATGGCCGCCCTATTAGTAGAGGGGCGGCCTGAATATTCCGGTACAAATATCAACTATTTGGATTTTCCTTTAAGCTTGTTTAAAAGGCCCTGTATCTTATCTTTTTGTTTTTGAGCGGCTTCAGGGTCCAGTTCAAATGACACCTTCAGCCAGCTGCCTTCCCTCGCTCCGGAAGGCAGCAGTTTTTTGGGCATATCGACTTTTATTTCTTCATCCCCAAACAAAACAACTGCATAGTCGCCCTCAAAGCGGTCTATTATTGCTTTCATAATGAACTCCTCCTACTTTGGCTTGCAAACGCTGCAAGGGCTGTATCCCTGAGCTTTTGCGTCCTCTACGGATTTAAACCGGATCTTGTTTTCCGGCTTTATGTTTTTGGCGTACCTGCAATTAGGGTAGTGATATTTATCCGATTTTATGCTGCCGACATATTTGCCTTCCGACAGCGCAGGGGCCGGTTCAGGTTCAGGCTCGGGAGCCGGTTTGGGCTCCGGTTCTTCGGGGTTTTTAGGTGGGTTGTATCGGTAAGGCTCCTTAATGTTTAACTCATAGCGCTGCCCGTCTGTGCTGATGATAACAGTACCATGTAAATCTGTACGATAAATGTCAGCCTTTGCTTCGGCAAGCAAGGCAAGAACTTCGTCATGCGGGTGCCCGTACGAATTGTCCTTGCCGCACATTATCACTGCCGCTTGCGGGGATACGGCCGTAAGAAAAGCTTTGGATGTACCGGTCCTGCTGCCATGGTGGCTTACCTTAAGGACAGTGCTCTTTAGGTCGTAATTTTTACTTAACATTTCTTCAAGGCCGGTCTGCTCCGCGTCGCCTGCAAGCAGGATGCTTACCCGGCCAAAG
>DGEC01000080.1 GCA_002385745.1 Firmicutes bacterium UBA3936 | reverse complement strand
AGAATAGAAACCTCATCAGCTGAAATTATACGATAAAATTGTTTAATTATACTTGTAACCCTTGTCTAAGAGTATACATCTCTTCACTGGTAATATCAGTAACTCTAACTGATATTAGATTATCATTAGAATCAAACCAATATTCAATTCTATCTTGTTTGATTCGTCTAATACAAGAATTCATACTAATTGAAACAAGAAGCTCTTTTTGTCCTAAATATACGTTAAATTGGTTGGTACAATCCAAAAATCCATTTGATGGGAAACCACTAATATCAAATAAAGGAGTACCTTCAATGGTTTCACAATCAATTGATTCAATACATTGATCATTACTACTAACTATCGCGGCTTCAGTCAAAGTAAATGACCTTAATATGCCAGTTTCGGAGCCAAGACCAATCTCTATGAGGGATTTTTCAAAATCACCTGTTCTCCAGTATATTGTATGTTCCTTCGACATGTCCCAATGTCCTACTCGAATTTTAATAGGTACATATATATCAAATTCGATTAAATGTTTCATTGGTTCTTCAACTTTTCTCAACTTAAGCATATACACTCTCCTTTTATGGAATATATTGTGCATGTTTTACAACAGGCAATAAACCTTCTCCTCTTGGGGCAGCAAATTTAAATTCCCAGTTACCAACTTTTATCATTTTATCAAACTGTACACCATTTTTAACTGATTGATTTAAGGCACTTTCGAAACTTGATAACATTTGCTGACTGTTAATATTTCTAGAATGATTCAAATTTCTTGTTACATATTCAAACATATGTTCAGTTGCATTAGGATGAACCCACATTTTTTGGCCATTGGCAGTAGTAATCTCAAATGACTTTGGAATTTGAGTTCCTTCATATACTGGTTGAGTTATCTTGATATTATCATATACAGTTCCAGTCTTACTCGTTCCCTCACCAACAACACTACCACCAGTAGAATTTGCTGCAGTTGAACCAGCGACTGGGGCAGTTGTTTTTGTGGATGTGGATGCCTTATCCGTCACATTGGTATTAGTTTTGGCCGGTACAGGGGTTGTTGTAACTTTAGCCTTGCTGCCTGAACTGCCGATGGTGACAGTAGTTGCAGGAGTAACACCACAGTACATACTAACTGCTGTATAGGTACTGTAGGCGGTAGAGCCAAGTGTGTATACGGCCATAAATGTTCCCAGCCCTGCATCGGCTGTCGCCCACCAATCTACTTTACCTGTGGCTTTATAGGATTTATAAGCTGTATAGCCTGCGGCGGCAATGCCGGCCACAATGGAAGCACCCGCAATCACAGTGGATATCGCCAGTGTGAAAGAGTGCCCCGTGGGGTCGATCATACTGACCGGGTTATTACCACCATACGTATAGAGATGCTGTGTCCACGGCTCATAAGGGTTACCACTGTAGCTGTCCTGAGTGAGGAAACGCCCGGTGGAGGGATTATAGAAGCGGGCATTCATGTAGTAAAGGCCGCTAGACTGGTCATGGACGGCGCCGGTAAATTTGACATCATTTTGGAAAAGGGGATTTCCTACTTCATGAGTGCGGCCGAATTCATCGTAGGTATACCCTTTAACCAGGGTGCCGTCAGGATTGATGATGCTGGTGACGCTGCCCCGGATGTCGTAATTGTAGAAGAAGAACATGTCGGCAAAGGAGCCGTCAAAGCGCTTGGAAGCAATAATGGTACCGGTGGGATCTAAAATATGTTCCTGCGCTTTATTATTGTTCTCATCTGTAGTATACAATAATTGGTCGTAGTCATAGTAGTACTTTGTGAGCAGACCGTCAGTATCTTGTCTGATCCTTTGACCGTCGCCGTTATAGAAGTTAGTGGAGGTATGTGTAGTTTCACCGGGAGCAGAAAGGGGAACAGGTTGTAACAGCTGATGCTTTATCGTCCGTGACCAATCTGTGACCAAATGGGCATTTTGAGCGCAAGTGTTACCTAAAAAATACCAGTGTGGCAAAAAATACATGGTAAAAGAACTTGCATTATATTAGGGTTTGTGTTATCATACTTAAGTGACACGCGCCCGTAGCTCAGCTGGATAGAGTAACTGACTACGAATCAGGAGGTCGGAGGTTCGAATCCTCCCGGGCGCGCCATTTGCGAGAAAAACATGCCAATGCATTAAGCATTGGCATTTAAGTTCTTTAATCACTTTAGCTCTCGGGCAATGAGACAAGGTGTGAGTTTGTTGACCGATCAGGATTTTATGCGGGAAGCGCTGCTTGAGGCGCATAAAGCCTATGCAAAGGGTGAAATTCCCATAGGCGCCGTTATCGTGCGGGAGGGAAAAATCATTGCCCGCGACCACAATCGCCGGGAGGAGCTGCATGATCCTACCGCCCATGCGGAAATTCTTGTAATGCGCAAGGCCGGTGAAATTCTGGGCGGCTGGCGCTTGCCGGAAACGACAGTCTATGTTACCATAGAACCGTGCCCCATGTGCGCCGGCGCCCTGGTGCAGGCCAGGGTGGGGCGGCTGGTGTACGGCGCCTCAGACTCTAAGGCCGGTGCCGTGGATTCCCTTTACAACATTGTTACGGATGAACGGCTTAACCATCGCCTGGCTGTAACTGCGGGCGTTCTAGCGGAGGAAGCAGGCGATTTAATGCGGCAGTTTTTTAAATCCCGCCGCAAGTAAAATAAATATGCTTAAAAACGGAGAGATGGCCGAGTTTGGTTTAAGGCGCACGACTCGAAATCGTGTGAGGGTTGACCCCCTCCGTGGGTTCGAATCCCACTCTCTCCGCCATTTTGCACTATCCGGCATCCTAAAAGCAAGGGTGCTTTTTCAATTGTTCTATGCTTAGTTTTTCCGAACAGAGGCAGCTGCGGATTGATATAAGCTGTGTAATGAAAGTTTAGTTATTGGGAGATACATCACTGGAGCGGAGGAAAAGCATAGTTACAATTCCCCAGAGCAGGCTGCCGATTATAACAGTCACAACAGTTCCCGTTGCGTGGCTGTTTAGGGAATTAACATTAAAAATAATTGGAATTGCTAGAAACATAAAGCCGAAGACAAAGCCAAGCAGCGCGCCTTTATACAAATATTGCCGCGCTGTAATCAGCGGCATTAAATAGGCAAGAATAATCCCGATAACCCCTGTCCAGGCAATGTGAGCAAGCAGGGATATTACTGTTTCGACCATGTTTGCGGGCAGCCTGCCAAACAGTAAAACAGATGCCCAGTCAAGAAACTGCAGTTCTGCATAGCTTAAAAAGCTGTGGGAAATAAAACTCCAAACATCCATGACAACTGCACCGATTATACCGGCCAGAAAGCCGCAGGAAAACCTGTCCATAAAGCATCCCTCCTGTCTGGTGTTAATTATTGCCTGCTGATGCAATAATTATGCGATAAGCAGCCACTGCACCCGATGTGCTGCCCTGAAGAAGTCCGGGTATGAAGAAAAGTTCATTTACAGTTCAAAACAATTACAAAAAATTTTAGTATAAACGTGTATAATAGAATTACCGGCACTGTCTGAAGCTGCTTTTGTTCCGGCGCTGCAGAGGAGATTGCTTGGGGAAAAACTGATAAATTTTACTATGATAATAATAAGGGGGGAGTTTTGTTATGGATAATGAATACAATGCCTGGAATTATGAGACGGAGGAGTCTGAAGCAAACGTTTCTGAACCTGCCGGCGAGAAAAACAAAAAAGGGTTTTGGCAGAAAACCGTTACCTTTGTTGCGCTGGCTTTGGTTTTTGGCCTGATTGCCGGAACGGCTTTCAGCGGTGTTAACTGGGCATACAACAATTATTTCAACAGCGGTGCAGGAAAGTACAAACCCGTGAAAGTTGAAATTCCTTATACGTCGGTATTGAATGTCAAGGAGGGGAAGGGCGTTGTCAACGAAATAACCGAGGTAGTTGAAAATGCCATGCCCTCAATGGTGGCTATTAATGTTGTTGCCACTACAACTGTCAGAAGCCCCGGTTTCTTTTTTGGCTACGGCGGCAGCTATAAATACGAAACTACCGGCAGCGGCTCGGGAATTATTATCGGAAAAAACGACCGGGAGTTGTTCATTGTCACCAATAATCATGTGGTGCAAAACGCGACACAGATAATGGTCGAGTTTATTGACGGCAAGTCTTATATGGCAAGCATTAAAGGGACGGACAGTGACTCGGACTTGGCCGTCATCAGTGTTCCGCTGTCGGAAATTGACGACAGTACTTCAAAAGCAATAAAGATTGCGGTAATGGGCGATTCCACAACGCTCAGGCTTGGCGAGCCTGCCATAGCTATCGGCAATGCTTTGGGCTACGGCCAGTCAGTTACGGTGGGGGTTATCAGCGCCAAAGAGCGTGAAGTTCAAATGGCGGACGGTGTTATGAAACTGATACAGACGGATGCGGCAATTAATCCCGGGAACAGCGGCGGTGCGTTGCTGAATATTAAGGGAGAGGTTATCGGTATCAATTCCGTTAAGTATGCCTCAACGGAAGTCGAGGGCATTGGCTATGCCATCCCTATTTCAGATGCCATTCCCATAATTGAGCAGTTGATGAATGCCGTTAATCCCGATAGCCTGAGGCCTTTCCTCGGCATAAACGGCGAGGATGTTCCCGAGGCTTATCAGGACCGTTTCGGCTGGCCGGCAGGCGTGTATGTGACAAGGGTATACAGCGGTTCACCGGCGCATCTGGCAGGTTTGCGGCAGGGGGATATCATTACGAAACTAAACGGCAAAAAGATTACATCCATAGAGGAGCTGCAGTACGAACTGAACAAATGTGCTGTCGGAGAGAGGGTTACAATTACAATAATTCGCCTGCAAAAAGGTGACAGTATGCAGCAGGTTACCCTGAACGCCATCTTAATATCCAGAGCGGAGGCAGAATAACAGGAAGCAAAATATTACAGGAGCCGGGAGGTATTGATGTTGAGTTTAACAGCCGAAGAACGTACGGAAATGGTAAAAAAAGCGATTATGTGCGAACGTCCCTCAAGGGTTCCGGTTATCAGCAAGCAGGAGCCTTCCTTTGCCGTGGAATACGCCGGTTACGACCTGAAAACCGCCCTCTGGAAGCCCAAGCTTATAGTTCAGGCATTGGATATTATGTACAGGGACATTTACTGCGATGCCGGCGGGAATATGCCCCGCTTTCCCCTTGTTTATAAAATAAGCGGTTCGAGAGCTTTTGTCCCGCGCCCCCAGGATGATTTTGTCCAGCATCCGGAAGTTGAGGGATTGCTTTATTCCGAGTATGACGAATATATTAAGGATCCTTTCAAATGCATTATGACAAAAGTCATTCCCCGCCTTTACCCCAAACTGGAGGCGGAAGGGCCGGAAGGGAAGCTGAACATTCTGCGGGCAATGATCGCGGACAACCAAGTTAAAAGCGAATACCTGGCGGGCTGTGCCGCCGTTGAAAACAAGTACGGCATAATCAATATCCGCCGCGGGGCAATAGAAGCTCCCTTTGATTTTCTGGCCGATCTTTTACGAGGCTTTACCGGCATATCTCTTGATGTCAGAAGGGATCCCGGGAGGGTGAAGGCCGCTGTGGAAGCAACACTGCCTTTAATGTACAAGCTGGCCAAAATTGTCAACCCGACGCCGGGTACTATTCCGTCCATCTTTATTCCGCTGCACATGCCTTCTTACATGCGGACAAAGGATTTTGAAGAATTGTACTGGCCGACTTTTAAGAAACTGGTAGATGACCTGATCGCCGACGGCTACACTCTGCAAATATTCTTTGAAAAGAACTGGACGCGCTATTATGACTACCTGCAGGAACTGCCCACAGGCGTAATAGCTTATTTTGAAGAGGACGACCTGGGTGTCGCCAAGGAAAAACTCGGGAAGAAGCTTTGTTTGATGGGCAATTTCCCCATATCCATGCTGCGTCTGAACACTAAAGAGGAATGCCTGGACAAAGCCAAAGAAATCTTGGACAAAGCCGCGCCCGGCGGCGGGTATATGTTTTGCATGGATAAATCCATTCTTTCCCTTGCCGACGCCAAGCCGGAAAACCTGATTGCCGTCTGTGAATTTATTCATGAATACGGAGTATATAATTAGGGGGCGCAAGGATTATGCAAAGCGAATTATTAAATTACTGGCAGGACGATCAACTGTTGGAAGGCTACAAGGCGGAAGATAAGGAAATTGTAGAAGAAGCTCTTAACAAGGTGGAAGATGCTTTGTTTGCCTTTATAATGGGGTTGCTTTACTGATAAATATTGTGCTGACAAGCAAGACAGGCAGGGAATCTCCCGCGGGAGATTCCCTGCCTTTGTTTTCGCCGTTGTTTAGGCCTGGCTATGCTTCTTTTCTGAGGATAGAGACAACAGATTTATGCAACACTAACAGTGTTACAAAAATATTAGGAGGCGAGCCCGTGAAGCCGATAGTGAAATGGCAGTATGAACAGCTTTTAAAAGAATTGCTGCTTCTGCAGGATCACCAGACCGATCCCGGCTGTCCCTGTGCGACAGGCGGTGAAATGTGTACCCGCAAGCATTTGCTGGCTATTGAGGCCTATGCTCAGGAAACTATGGCAATGGAGGAAGATGGCTACTACAAGGAAAAGTTAAACACCCTGGCGGAGGAAGCCCGTTCACACCGCAAAGAGGAGGAAGAGGCCCTGCGCCGGGAAGGGGAGCATGAAAATCTTGTTGACTGGAGCCGCAATTGGCGCAAAGTATTTGAAGATTACAGCCTGTCAGGCAGGGAGGAGAAAAACGGATAGCCGGCCGTTTTGTTTAGGGGATGCTGTTGCCTGAATTATACCGCAATGATAAAATTTAGTTAAAATACCGGAGGTGAATATGCGTGAATGAAATATTAAGAGTTATCAAAAACAGGCGCAGCATCCGGCAGTTTAAGACAGAGCAAATAAAGAAAGAAGATTTGGAGACAATTCTGGAAATGGCCGTTTACGCTCCCAGTGCCGGCAACCGCCAGCCCTGGCATTTTACTGTTATTCAGCGAAAGGAGCTTATTGACGAGCTGTCTGAGGCGGCCAAAGAAATGCTGAAAAAGGACGGGCAGTCGCCCTACAGCCGGATGGCCGAAAATGAGAGCTTTCATATTTATTACCATGCGCCGACAGTAATAATTGTCAGCGGCAGCCTGCAGGGAGGTTTTGCCCAGGCCGACTGTGCGGCTGCAACGCAAAATATACTGCTTGCGGCAGAAGCGCTGGGGCTGGGTTCCTGCTGGGTTAACCTGGTAATGCCCGCCTTTAAGGGCGAACCGGGCGAGGAACTGATTAAAAAGCTGGGTATACCGGAGGGATATCGTCCCTTGTATTCAATAGCACTGGGTTATAAAGGCACAACGGCAAGCCCGGCTCCGCCGAGAAGAAGAGATTGTTTTAACTGCATTGCCTGAAAAAACACAAACAAATTAAACCATTATACTGCCATGACAAGTCATGGCTTGACGCTGCCGGCAAATGAGATTAGAATTAATTTGCCGGGAGTTTAGAGCTGATAAGGCGGTGTAGTATGGAAAATCCAAAGATTAAAGAAATTGAAAGGCTCTTTTTGGATTTTATTCCTTTATATTATAAAAAGTTGAGCCCTATTTTCCGGGAAGAAGACGGTGCCGGCTTGCGTTGCCATAAAAATCAAAAAAGGGCCATCATGGTCATCCAGCGGAAGAAAGGGGTTATTTTGTCCGAGCTGGGCCGCTATCTGGATATGCGGAAGGGCAGCCTGACATCGCTTATTGATTCGCTGGTAAAAAACGGGCTGGTTGAGCGGCGGGAAGACAGGAGTGACCGCAGAAAAACACTGCTCTACCTGACAGAGGCCGGTGAAGAGTATTATCAGAAAATGATGGCTCAAACCAGCAAAACTTATCAAAAATTGTTTTCCAAACTGTCTCCCGAGGAAATAGAAAACTGCCTTTGCGGCCTGCAACTGGTTGTTGATGCCCTGAAAAAAATATAATTGTTCGCCTGCTTTGGCACCGCTGGCAGGTAAGTTGTAAAATTAATTG
>DGEC01000104.1:1701-28695 GCA_002385745.1 Firmicutes bacterium UBA3936 | reverse complement strand
AATTATCGCCCGGGCAAAGGTTTTGGCCACCTCTTGGATTTCCACCTCCACAGTTTCTCCCACGTAAGCCCCCCCGGACTGGATGTCGATAACAAAACCGCTGATGCGGGCAATACCGTCGTAAGGATTGTTGGCATGAGGCTCCTCCACCTTTATTTTCAGCCTTTCTCCGACAGATACGGGGAAAGCCTGCGCCTGCACATCCGAGAGGCTGCCCACGGCCACAATCCGGTATTTCTCAATGTGGATGGCGTCGTTGCCGCGGATAAAGATGTTTTTGCCCGTTTCCTCCTCCAGTTTGCGCAGGTAAGAACCGTTGGGGCCGATTAAAAGGCCTGCTACGCTGTGGTGTAGTTCAATTAATACAGCCTCGGCATCCAGTCCGTCCAGAAAACTGCGCAGCTGTCTTTCTACACGGGCGCTGACGACCTCGGATGCCAGTACTTTGCCGCGGCCGTTGCAGTAGGGGCAGCTTTGCTGCAGCACGGCATCAAGACCCTGCCGCGCTTTTTTGCGTGTCATTTCCACAAGGCCAAGGCCGGTCAATCCCAAAACATGGGTTTTTGTCCGGTCGAGCTTGCTTTTTTCTATCAGCAGATCCAGCACCTGGCGGCCGTGTTCCTCATTTTCCATATCTATAAAATCAATGATAATAATTCCGCCGATATCCCGCAGCCTCGTTTGCCGCATGATTTCCGCCGCCGCTTCCAAATTTGTTTTCAAAACCGTATCGGCCAGGTTGGTTTTGCCTATATATTTACCGGTGTTGACATCAATTACCGTCAGGGCTTCCGTATGGTCAAACACCAGGTACCCCCCACAGTCCAGCCAGACAACACGGGACAGGGCCCGTTCTATCTCCGCTTCAATGCCGTAAGCATCAAAGATGGGAGTCTTGCTGCAATAAAACTCCACTCTGTCCTTCAGCGATGGATCAATTACTTCCAGCGTTTCCAGGATTTTTTCATATTCATAACGTGTATCAACTACCAACTGGTCGATCTGTTCCGTAAAAAGGTCTCTGATGATGCGGTAAATCAGATCCAAATCCTGATAAATCAGACAGGGAGCGGCCTTCTGGCGAAAACGGTTTTTTATCCGCTCCCAGAGCGGCTTTAAGAAATTTAAATCCTGCCGTAAAGTCGCCGCATCCGTTCCTTCCGCAACGGTGCGGACAATCAGTCCCATGTTCTCCGGACGCAGTTTTTCCACTATCTGGCGCAGCCTTTCCCTTTCTTCAGCGTTTTCAATCCGCCTGGAAACCCCCGTATAATTGGCAGTAGGCATCAGAACCAGATGACGGCCGGGCAGGGTAATCTGTCTCGTCACGCGGGCGCCCTTGCTGCCAAAGGGTTCCTTTATTACTTGTACCATAATTTCATCGCCTGGACGCAGCATTTTTTCTATTGGCTTCCTTTTACCGTCACTGTTTTGCTGGATGGCATCATCCACATATAAAAAGGCGTTCCGTTCCAGCCCTATGTCAACAAAGGCGGCCTGCATTCCCGGCAAAACATTGGCAACCACGCCCTTGTATATGTTGCCCACAACTCTTTGGTAGATAGGGCGTTCCAGGTATATCTCCACCAGTTTTTCGTTTTCCAGGACTGCAACCCTGGTTTGCTTATTTTCGCAGTTGATAATAATCTTCTTCTGCATTCAAAGACACCTCTTTTTCTTTCAGGAGAACATGCATGGGCGCCTGCAGGCAGTCTCCGGCAGCAAGCAGTATTTCTGTGCGCAGCAGGCCCGCAGTATCCCACTGCAGGGGCAAAAGCGCCAAAACTTCAACCGGTTTGGCACTCCCTTCGCTGCCACAGGCCAAAAGCATCTCCAGCCGCTTTCCCTTCCCGTCAGCTTCCAGGGAATAGATGTGAGGCTTGATATCAATAATTTTCTCACCCTTTTTAGTCTTTCTCCTGACCGGCAATTCATCCGACAACTGCAGCCTCTCCAGATGCCGGTTCAAATCTCCCGCCGGTAAAGGAACTGTCCAAAGGCAAGCCCGTACCAGGCTCATCAGCGAAGGAGCCCTTGCCGGAACCCGGCGCCACCGCACAATGTCAATCCCGGAAGGCAAAGCGGACTTAAGCCTCTCAATATCCCCTGCGGAAATTTCTTCCCGGAACTCTAGATCCGCATATTCGGCCCTGCTTGCAATACCAACGGGCAGGGCGGAGGCGAAAGACAAACGGGGGTGGGGGTTGAAGCCCCTGCTGTAAGCAACAGGCAGTCCGGCCCGCCGGAGTGCTCTCTGCCAGAGCCGCAAAAGATCCAAATGGGACAAGAAACGCAGCAAACCGTCTTTACTGAATTTAATCCAAATCCGCAACGGTACAAACTCCTTTTCCTGCATCATCGGGCAATAGCAGAGCCATGCCGCAGCCAAGACATCCCTCTCTGCAGTCCGGGGTTGTCTCGCCCTTTAAGGCGCGGCGGAACTCCCTTAATAAATACTTTTTTGTTACTCCGGCATCAAGATGATCCCACGGCAGGGGGTCTTCCGGCCTAAACCGCTTTTCCGCGCAGGCAAACAAATTAAGCCCGTTTTCACTAAAGGCCCGCTGCCAGCGTGCAATATCAAAATACTCGTCCCAGCCGTCAAGCTTGCATCCCAAATCGGCAGCCTGCCTGATCACGGGGATTAACTCCCGGCCGCCCCGGGCAAGAGCGGCTTCCAAAATGCTCGCATCCGCGTCATGCCACTGAAACTGGACGCCCGGAATGCGCAGCGCCCTGCGCAGCAGTTCCTGCCGGCGCAACATTTCTTGGCGGGAGATTTGCCCCACCCACTGGAATGGTGTATGTGCCTTAGGAACAAATACGGATGCGGAAACGGTTGCTTGCGGCCGGCCGCGATTCCCCGCTTCCCTGTAAACCGCCACAACCCGGCGGACCAGCCGGGCAATGGCTGCTAAGTCTTCATCCGTTTCTGTCGGCAGCCCAATCATGAAATAAAGCTTAACTCTTGTCCAGCCGGCGGCAAAAGCCTTGCCGACAGCCTGCAGTAAATCTTCCTCTCTAATATTCTTGTTTATCACGTCACGCAAGCGCTGCGTACCCGCCTCGGGAGCAAAGGTCAGGCCGCTTTTCCTGACACGCTGCAAATCACGGGTCATTTCCTCGGAAAAAGAATCGAGCCGCAGGGAAGGCAAAGAAAGGGATACACCTTCTTTTGCCAGTTCCCGGCCCAGTTCGGCGGCAAGTTCATCGATGGCGCTGTAATCTCCCGAACTTAAGGAGCTTAAAGCCATTTCTTCATACCCCGTGGACCTAACCATCTTGCGGGCTAAAGCAAGCAAAGTCTCTTTTTTCCGCTCCCTGACCGGACGGTAGATAATGCCGGCCTGGCAAAAACGGCAGCCCCGCGTACAGCCGCGGAACAGTTCAAGGACCATCCGGTCATGGATGATACTGCCATAAGGGACAATAAAATCGGTAGGATAGGGCGCCTTGTCCAAATCAGCCACCAGGGCCCTCTTAACTCTCGCGGGCAGAGACGGAAGCAGCGGCACCGTTTTCCGGTATGTACCGTCTTCATCCCGTATTTCCTTGTAAAAGGAAGGTACATATACACCCCGGACAGCCTGTATTTTTTGCAGTTTTTCCCGCCGGGACAGCCCGGGATGCCGCTCCAGCATACGCAAAACTTCAGGCAGCGCTTCTTCCGCATCACCGATAATAAAAAAATCAAAAAAATCCGCCAGCGGTTCAGGGTTAAAGGCGCAGGGGCCTCCCCCTACCACCAGGGGGTCGGCATCGCCGCGGGCGGCCGCATCCACAGGAATGCCGCTTAATTTAAGCATCTGCAGCACGGTGGCATAGGACAACTCATATTGCAGGGTAAACCCGAGCAGGTCAAATTCCCCGAGAGGAGTTGTGGTCTCCAGCGAACAAAGCGGTATCTTCTCCCGGAGCAAAATGTCCTCCAGATCGGCACCGGGCATAAAAACCCGTTCCGCAAGCCACCGTTCTTCTTTATTAATAATGTAATAAAGTATTTTCAGTCCCAAATGGGACATGCCCACTTCATACAAATCGGGAAAGGCCAAGGCGACGCGCTGCGTGCACTTGCCATGGTCTTTGCTGATGGCATTTACCTCATTGCCCAGGTAGCGGGTGGGCTTCTCCAGCCGCGGTAAAATTTTTTCCAGAAAATATTGCCTGTAGTCAGTCATAAAATCCCTCATCGGCTTTTAGTTATTTTTTCCCTTTTTCACCTTTATACACTATTACCACTGCTTTTCCTTCCGCAACAGTAAAATTACCGCTGCTGCAATTCAGCAATAATAATGATAACATTATACAATAAAAAGGGCGGAGGAACAAAACAAGCCAACTCATCTAAGAAGTATTTCCGCCCGGGCATAAATACCGCTGCGCAAAACGGCGCCGACAACCTCATTTTCCATAAATTCTCCCAGCACCTGTCCGTTCCGGTCCACCACCACAATGCGATGGTATTTTTTCATGGCAAAGCGCCGCAGGATATCTTTCAATGTCGCCTCCTGCAGGGCAACAAGAGTAACCAGCGGCATCACGCCCTGTTTATAAAGAATCAGCTTCTTGCGGCTCAAACCGCGAATAAAAGCATAGAGAGAAGCCGTCCGCTCCTTTTCCGCGGCATAAAACAAAAAACAGGCGGCTGCCAAAAGTGTTAGATGAAAATGGCCGGTAAACAGCAGGTACAAGCCCAGGGCAAAAAGAAGCAGCGCCAGCAGCCGGCTGATTCGTATGGCCGTCTCAGTGGCCGTTTGAAAACCCATAATGCTGTTAAGACGGGCCCGCAGAATACGGCCGCCGTCCAGGGGCAGGGCGGGCAGCAGGTTGAAAAAAGCCAGTGCCAGGTTGCTGCGAATGAAAAATTGCAAAAATTCACTTTCCTGCCAGGCCGGGACTTTGGCATAAACAAGCAGCCCGGCTGCAGCCAGAAAAAAATTAAAGAGCGGACCAGCAAGAGAAACAATGCTTTCTGTTTCCGGGTCCAGCTCCAGGGCATCTTCAATTGTCGCCACCCCGCCAAAGGGAAAAAGTTCCACGGCACCTATCTCCAGCCCCCGGGAGCGGGCGACCAGCAAATGCACCGTTTCATGGGCAAAAACAAGCAGAAAGAGAATAACCGTTTCCCCCAGGTATCCGTAAAAAGCCAGGACAAAAAGCAGCAGCAAAAAAACCCAGTTAAAACGGAAAACAATACCGCCAAGCCGGAATAATTTCAAACAGGGACTCCCCTTTATTTACTTTCGTTAAGGTAAGTTTCCGGATCTACCGGCTGTTTTTCTTCCCAAATCTCAAAATGCAGGTGGCTTTCACCGTCTTCACCCGGGGCCACTTTGGCTATCTCATCACCCGCTCTTACTTCATCTCCGGCAGCAACCAGGGGGGATGTTACCCTGCCATAGATTGTCACCATTTCATCCTCATGCTGCAGGTAAATAGTTGTACCGTATATCTCATGCCGGCTTACCTGCATTACCCTGCCGGAAAATGCGGCATACACGGGAGAAAAGGCTTCGGCTGCCACATCAATGCCATAATGCATCTCCAAGCCCTCACCGTTTGCGGAGGGTCTTGCCCCGTATGGTCCGACAAGGACACCATTGACAGGAGCAATCATTTTTTTTAGCCCGCCAACCTCCGTTATGATATCGTCTCTTTGCGGAGCCCGGCCGTTTCTGGGCAGGCGGAGATTCCGGATTGGCTGTACTACTATTTTTGCTGTCTCCAGCCAGGCTTTCGGACTGGCATGCGTCACCGTCAGACTGTAGATATAATCCGTAAACCTGTTAACCGGGGGCAGGTCAAGCATGCTCAGAGCACCTATGCAAATTACCGCAATAATAACAGCCACCGTTTTATAATACATATGCCCGCCCAGCTGTTTAAGCAAAGCCAAGGGCAGGGTTTCCGTGCGGCTGCCGCTGAAGCCGCCGAAACTCCCGCTCTCTTTTTTCGCCCCCGCTCTTGTCCGCAATCCGGCCGGCTTTCCAAGCCTTCTTCTGTAATATTTCATTTTTCTCACCTCCCGGAGGTTTGTCCTAATCAATATATATTTAACACCCGGACAGGATATGCTTTCTCCGGAAGGAAACGGTCCTTTTCCCAAATGACAAGGAAACCCATCCCGCCCGGGATGGGTTTATTTACTAAAACATAAGCTTTTGCCGGCGCATGCCGATATTCAGCACTACTCCTATGGCCATCATGTTCATGAGCAGTGAACTGCCGCCATAAGACATCAGCGGCAGCGGCAGCCCCGTAACCGGCATTATTCCGATTGCCATGCCGACATTGACCAGAACGTGAAAAGTCATCATTACGGCAACCCCGATACAGACCAGCATGCCAAAGGTATCCTTGGCAAGGGATGCCAGGCGGATAATGCGGAGAATTAGAATCATGAACAGCAAAAGCAGCACGACTGCCCCGATAAAACCGGTTTCTTCCGCAAAGGCGGAAAAAATAAAGTCCGTTCTTTTTTCTATCAGGAAACCAAGGGCGTTTTGTGTACCGGGTGCAAAAAGCCCTTTGCCGTACAAGCCTCCCGAACCGACCGCTATCAGGGACTGTATTATTTGGAGACCGTAATTTAGAGGATCCAGGTAGGGATTGGTAAAAATAATCAAGCGCATTTTCTGGTAGGGCTTTAAGTTAAACCACAAAAGCGGCCCCCCGACCGCAAGTCCTAAAGTAATGTAAGTCAGAAGGTGTTTTATGTTGGCCCCGGCCATAAAAAGCATGCCGAAGACAATTACCAGGAACACCATGGAAGTTCCCAAATCCGGCTGCTTAAATATCAGTATCATGGGCAGGGCAACATGGAGAAAAGCCGGGATACAGCTGAATATGCTGTCAAAGCTGCCTTCCTGGGCCGTCAGCTGTCTGGCCAGGGAAATAATAATTCCCAGCTTGGCAAATTCAGAAGGTTGTATTTCAATAAATTTAAGATCAATCCAGCGCTGCGCCCCGTGGGTATCATCGCCGAAAAAAAGCACGATTACCAGCAGCAAAACAGAGAAGGCATAAATGTAGGGCGCCAGGCGGTAAAAATAGGTGTAATCAATGCTTAAAACAGCCAGCATGAAAGCAAAACCCACTGCAAAGCGTATCGCCTGCTGCTTGGTATAATAAAAAGGATTCTGGGTGATGCTTTTCGTTGTGCTGGCAAGAGTAATCAGGCTGATTGCCACTATGGCGAATACCGTAAACAAAAGCAGCCAGTCAAAATTACGAAGGAGCTTGCGGTTAAACATCTTTCCACTTCCTGCGGTCAAGCTTTAATCCGGCAAAGAAAAAGAAGCGCAGGTCTTGTATTACCCGCACTTTTATTATATGGTAAGCAACATGCAGCGTAAAGCGGGAACAATAGCCAGCTAATGAATATTCCGGCGAATGGCCTTAATGGCAAGATTGGCCTCCAGGATAGCTGAATCATCAGAACGGTGCATATTTACAACCGTATTGCTTTCGTCAATCTCCATATATTTAGAAATAACGCGGATTATTTCTTCCTTGATTTTTTCCAAAAATTCAGGAGAAACGCTAGCCCGGTCGTGGACAAGCACCAGACGCAGACGCTCTTTTGCCACATCTTTACTACTCTTTCTGCCGGTGAGGGCATTGAGCAAAGCTCTCAGGTTCATGGTCCACTTCCTTTCTAACTTAAGCCGATTATTCTTTTCAACCGACTGAGAAATGATTGGTTCTTGTAAAAATCCAAAAAAGGCACAGTCTCACCAAGCAGTCGCCGTACTATATTGCGATACGCCTTCCCCGAGGGAGAACCGTCATTAAGCGCAGCAACAGGTTCTCCCCGGTTTGTGGAAATGATAATTTTTTCATCATCAGGGACGACGCCAATAAGTTCAATAGCCAGAATTTCCAGAATATCATCTATGTCCAGCATATCGCCGCGCTTTACCATATCAGGACGCAGGCGGTTGATAATCAGGCGGGACATTTTTATTTCCCCGGCTTCCACAAGGCCGATGATCCGGTCTGCATCCCGGACAGCGGATACTTCAGGCGTCGTCACAATCAATGCCTGGTCGGCGCCGGCTATGGCATTGCGGAATCCCTGTTCAATACCGGCCGGGCAGTCCACCAGAATAAAATCATACTCTTCCTTTAATTCTTGGCAGAGCTTTTTCATTTGTTCGGGGCTGACAGCATTCTTGTCCCGTGTTTGAGCCGCAGGCAACAAAAAAAGATTGTGATAGCGCTTATCGCGAATCAGAGCCTGTTTTGTCCGGCAGCGTCCTTCGACCACATCTACCAGGTCATAGACTATTCTGTTTTCCAAGCCCATTACCACATCCAGATTTCTCAAGCCGATATCGGCATCAATTAAAACCACTTTTTTTTCTGCCAGTGCCAAGCCAACACCAAGGTTTGCCGTAGTTGTTGTCTTGCCCACTCCTCCTTTGCCTGATGTAATGACTATTACCTCTCCCATGCTTATCAACCCCTTAACAGTCAAGTCTGACAAATTTTATTTGACAGGAATGGCAGCTATCATAATCCTTTGGTCGCTGATATATGCATACTCCGGCCGGTCCGGCAGCGTAGAATTGTCAGGTGAACGGGATATAACATCGGCAATCCGCAGCTGTGTCGGTACCAGCCGCAAGGCCACAACCAAAGCGCTTTTATCCCCGGCTGCACCGGCATGGGCTATTCCCCTCAGGGCGCCAAACACATAGATATCCCCGTCTGCCACAATCTCCGCTCCGGGGTTAACATCCCCCATAACTACGACGTCGCCGGGAAAGCGGATATACTGGCCGGAACGCAGGGTTTTTCTTATAACCAAGGATCTGTTTTCCCTAAACCCTTCAAGCTGCAGCTCATTCTTTCTCTGCCTGCCGGCCGAGGAGGCGGACAAAAGCTTGCTTTTCCCGCTGTTGAGAATGGCGCTTAAATGCAGGCGGCTGTTATTTGCTATTACATCCTGCAAGGCCTTCTTTTCTTCCGTCGAGAGTTCCCGCCGTCCCACATCCACTTTTACATCAGCGTCACCAAAAAAATCCGCTCTCTTCTGCAGACGTTCCTGTAAATCGGAAAGAATTTCTGAAAAATCTGCATCCTCAAGGCAAAAGATGATAACACCATCCTTTGTCCCTTTAAATTCTACTGCATATTTGCGCATTTCTTCCACCAGCCATAACAATACTACAAGTTATTTTTCGTCAACAAGCGGCAAAATCCTGCCATGCTGTAAAATAAGCGACAGTAAAGCTAGAAAAAGGAAAACGCTCCGCAGAGCGTCTTCCGGCAACTTTATTCATTCTTCCCGGCTTTCGTCACCGTAATATTCGGCAAGGATCCGGTGAGCAACAGGGACGGCTCCCTGGTAACCGAGTCCGCCATGTTCTACAATAACGGCCAGCGCTATTTCAGGATTATCTGCCGGGGCATAGCCGACAAAAAGGCTGTGCGGTTCCTTTGTACCTGCTTCCGCCGATCCTGTTTTGGCGGCAACCTTAACAGGCAGATTTCTTAAAACACTGCCGGTGCCGCCGGGCATCGCCACCATTTCCATTCCTTCCCGGACTGCCTGCCAGGTAGCTTCGGCATAATCGAGCCGGTTTAGCACCTCCGGCTCTGTTTCCAGGACAACTTTGCCCGTAGGTGAAACTACTTTCTGGACAAGATACGGACGGTAGTGAGTTCCCTGGTTGGCGATTATTGCCGCGTAATTTGCCAGTTGCAGGGGTGTAATGGCATGGCCCTGGCCTATGGAAGCAGTCAAAACATTGCCCGGATACCATGGCTCCCCTTCTCTGCGGCAGAGCAAAGTTCCCTCAGCTTCTCCCGCTAAATCCTGCAAACCCGTTTTTTTACCCAGAGTATAGTTTCTGGCATACTGCTCTATCAAATCAATCCCCGTGCGTTTGCCAAGCTCGAAAAAGTAACTGTTGCAGGATACCTGCAGCGCCCGCGTAACATTAACGGCTCCGTGCACTATCCCCAGGTGGCAGCCCCGGGGCGCTTCGCCGGCAAAATACACTTTTCGGCCGCTGCAGTATAATATCGTATTGCGGCTGATAATGCCTTCCTCCAGGCCTGCTGTGGCAACGGCCATTTTAAAAGTGGAGCCGACGGGATACATGCCCGATATTGCCTTGTTGATCAGCGGATGGTTGGAGTCACTGATAAGCAGTGAATAGTCATCATAAAAACTGTTGGGATTATAGGCAGGAAGGCTCACCATAGCTAAAATTTGGCCGGTGCCGGGGTCCATGGCAACAACGGCGCCCTTTCCCGCCTCTTCATTGCCCCCTTCCCGCAGTTCGGAAATTACCCCGGCCAGCGCCTCTTCGGCAATCCGCTGCAGCCGGGTATCTAAAGTGGTAACCAGATTATGCCCGGCAACGGGATTTATTTTCCCCAGCTCCCGGACCCGCTGTCCGTAGAAATTTGTTTCCACCACTTCCACTCCGTCCTGACCGCGCAGGTATTCTTCCCAGGCTGCTTCCAGGCCGTATTTGCCAATATTGTCGGTAATACGGTAGCCCTTATCCCTGCCCCATTCCTGGTATTCCTGTGAACTGATTGCCCCCATATAGCCCAGGACATGGGCAGCAACGGTCTCAAGGGGATATTCACGCACCGGCTGCGCCTCGATGATCACCCCCGGCAGTTCCGGCCTTCTTTCGGTAATCCGTGCCACCACTTCCGCCGATACGTCAGTGGCAATCCTGATGGGCGCAAAAGTTTTAAATTGCTGTCTTTCTATTTGCTTCCGTATTTCCGTCTCCGGAATCTCCAAAAGCCGGCTCAACAAGCCAATAATCTCATCGCCTTTGCTTTTGTCCCAGTCCAGCAGAGAAACGGCAAAGCCGGGGCGGTTTGTCGCCAGAAGCACCCCGTTCCTATCCATTATTTCACCCCGGGCAGCCATAATCGGCAGTTCCCGCAGGCGGTTATTCTCGGCTTTGGCAACATAATAATCATATTTGTAGATCTGCAGCCAAAACAGCCGCCCTGTCAGCACCAGGGTAACAAGCACCACAACTACTGTAAAAAAACGCAGTCTTTTATGCAGGGACTTTGACATTTTTCCGCTACTCCTCAGTCCGGGGGTAATTGGTAAACAGCAAATGACGCTTTTGCGCGCGGTACAAATAGGGGTAAATTGCCCCCATCAGAAAAAAGTTGATGGCGGCACGGATGAAAGTTGCCTGCTGCAGGTAGCCAACCAGAGAAGGAGGGCGTGAGAAGCCAAAGGCGTCCAGCATTAAAAAGGTGGCAGCATCTGAAAAAAAGGTAAGCACGCCCATCATCAGCATCAGAACCAGAACCACATCTTTGTATATATATTCTGCAAACAAGCCTGCCGCCGCTCCTGCCAGCATCTTGACAACAGCAAAAAACCCGAGGGGTGAACCGAAAAGAATATCCTGCATCAGTCCCGCACACAGGCCTGTTATGGCTCCGCGGCGCGGGCCTGCAAGAGCCGACAGGGCAACTGTAACAACAAGCAGAATATCGGGATGAACACCGCCGGGAGCGGCCAAAGCCAGAACTGAACCCTGGATGGCAAGGCTTGCTAAAAACAAAAGAAAAATTATAGCTGCCGTTCTTGCAGTCATTACTCTTCCCCTCCCGGGTAAACTGCCTCAGATCCGGAAGAAACACTGTTCGACTTGATAACAAAAACCTCTTCCAGCCGGTTAAAATTTGCTGCCGGCTGTAAAAAAGCGTAACGGGTTAGACCCAGCTCATCCACACCGGTTTCCAGCACATGCCCGATTACCAGTCCTTTGGGGAAAATACCGCCCAAGCCGGAAGTAATAATTGTATCTCCGGCCAGGATATTTGCATCCCGGGGCAAGCCTCTCATCTGTAAATAACCGGGCTTATCCGGGGCATATTCCACCACACCCACTACACCCGGCTCCCGGGAACGCTGTACAAGGGCGCTGACCCCGGGGCGGCTGTCGGTTAACAGCAATACGTTTGCCGTTGTATATGAGACGGAATACACATAACCGATAAGACCTTCGGTTGTTATTACCGCCATGTTCGGCTCCACACTGTCTTTTTTTCCTTTGTTTATTGTTACCATATTAAACCAACTGTCAGGATCGCGGGCAATAACCTCGGCGGCAATCATTTCATAGGAAAGGGCATCCTGCAATTCGAGCATTTTCCGCAGGCGCATGTTTTCCTTGCGCAGTTCAGTCAGCCGGACTTTGAGTGTGGCATTTTCCGCCAGCTGTTTCCGCAACTCCTTGTTCTCCTGCAAAAGCTGCCGGTAGCTTTTCAGTCCACTGACAAAGTCCTGCACGGAACGGGTGACATACTGAAAAGCCCCTTGGACAGGGGCTGCGATTACCTGTAAAATCTCTTCGGGCAAAGTTATGTCCTGTCGTCCGGCAGTAAATTTGGCCGCGGCCAAAAGAATTGCCAGCACAAGCAAAAAAGAGATTATTTTTTTGTATTGATTGTTGCGTTTTTTTGGAAAAAGCACCTTTTCACCTTCACCTGTCCCCTGTGTCAGATGACTTTGCGCGGTGACATGGCTACCCTGCGCAACAGATCTATTTCACTTAAAGCCTTCCCGGCTCCCAGCACCACACAGTCAAGGGGATCTTCCGCTATATAAACAGGCATTCCCGTCTCCCTGGCCACCAGCTTATCCAAACCGCGCAGGAGGGCTCCGCCGCCTGTCATTACTATTCCTTTATCCATAATGTCGGCAGCCAGTTCCGGCGGGGACTTTTCCAAAGTAATTTTTATTGCATCCAAAATGGTGACTATCTGGTCGGAAAGAGCCCTTTCCACTTCCTCCTCTTCGATCAACAGGGTTTTGGGCAGACCGCTTACCAGATCACGGCCACGAACTTCCATACTCCGGGGGTTTTCACTGTCCCGCAGCGCAGTACCGATATTAATCTTCACTTCCTCGGCAGTCCGCTCTCCGATCATTAAATTATAATTTCTTTTAATGTACTGGACGATGGCCTCATCCATTTCGTCCCCTCCTACCCGGATGGAACGGCTGGTTACTATCCCGCCCAGGGAGATTATGGCCACTTCCGTAGTCCCGCCGCCAATATCAACAATCATACTGCCCGTAGGCTCTTCTACAGGCAGTCCGGCGCCAATAGCGGCAGCCATCGGTTCCTCAATAATAAAGGCCTCTTTGGCTCCCGCTTGTTTTGTTGCGTCTATCACTGCCCGCTTTTCAACTTCTGTCACGCCGGAAGGGACACAGACCACCACCTGGGCTTTAAAGATGCTTGTTCTTTTATAGGCCTTGGCAATAAAATGGCGCAGCATAGTATAGGTAATGTCAAAATCGGCAATCACACCGTCTTTCATCGGCCGGATAGCCACAATATTACCGGGAGTTCGCCCAATCATCCGTTTTGCTTCTTCTCCTACTTCCAGAACGACACCCGTATCACGTCTGATGGCAACGACAGATGGTTCACGCAGCACAATACCTCTTCCTTTGACAAACACCAGGGTATTGGCCGTTCCCAAGTCAATACCGATATTACGTGCAAAATATTTCGTCAAAAAGCGCATTAAATGCTTCTCCCTTCCTTCTTGTTCACTATTAAACATTATATATCAGTTTTCCGGTCATAAACAATATCTTTACTGCTTTAACAGACCTTTTTCGCGAAAACTGACAAACCTGCCGTCGCCGATGACAACATGGTCCAGTACCTCAATCCCCAGCAGGCGCCCCGCTTCATACAAACGGCGTGTTACAGCAATGTCTTCACTGCTTGGGGTCGGATCGCCGCTTGGATGATTATGAATCAGGATCACACTGGCACAGGCTTTGCGGATAGCCGGCCGGAATACTTCCCGGGGATGGACAAGGGAAGTATTTAAACTGCCGATTGATATTTCCTCCATGCCCAGAACCTTGTTTTTGGTATCCAAAAGCAGAACCCGGAAATGCTCCCGCAGGTAGTGGCGCATTTCCTCAATCACCAGGCCTGCCGCATCGGCGGGTGATGATATGGTCAATGATTCATAGCGACTGCGGCTGCTCAGACGGTTGGCCAGTTCAATGGCTGCCAGCAGTGTCACCGCCTTGGCAGGCCCCATGCCCTTGATTGCCAGAAATTCATCGAGGCCGAAACGCGGCAATTCAGCCAGACTGCCGGCTGCAAGCAGGATGCGTTCACCCAGTTGGACAGCCGTCTCCTCTGCCGTGCCTGTGCGCAGCAGGACACCCAAAAGATCCGCATCGGACAGTGCGGCTGCGCCTTCTTTGATCATTCTTTCCCGCGGGCGTTCACTAAGAGGCAACTCTTTAATGGTCAGGCGTTTTTCTCCCACCGCTTAAGCCTCCTCCGGCAAAAGTCCGCCCAGTTTTTTTAAAAGTTGCCACAGAGCGGCTAAAGGCAAGCCAACCACATTAAAGTAACAGCCCTCCACCCTTTCTATAAAAACGGCGGCCCTTCCCTGAATGCCGTATCCGCCTGCTTTATCAAAGGCTTCACCGCTTTTAACATACCAGTCTATTTCCCGGTCAGAAAGATGGCGCATGTATACCGTGGTTGTTTCCACACAGCTCAGAACCGACCCGTCCGGCTGTCTGACAACAGCCACGCCTGTCATCACCTGGTGACTGCGTCCCGAGAGCAAACGCAGCATTCGGGCCGCTTCCCGGCTGTCCGCAGGCTTCCCCAGAATTTCACCGTCCACGCAGACAATGGTGTCTGCGCCAATAATCACTGCCGGGGTGCCTTGCAGGGCGGAGGCGACATTTTTTGCTTTTGCCAGCGCCAGGCATTCAGCCCGGCGGGCAGGATCCTTTTCTCTTATTTCCCGTTCGTCCACACTGCTTGTGAGCACGCGAAAATCCAGACCGATACGGTGCAGAAGTTCAGCCCGGCGCGGCGAAGCAGATGCCAGAACTATATTCTTCATTTCCAATGATTATCCTTCCGCATCCCGGGTACCGGCTGCCTGGCCCTGCCCGTGCCCGGTAATTTTCCTGCGCTTGCAATAATTGCGCAAATTACTTTATAACCCTGGTTAGAGCCTTATGGCTGTATGTGACGGCAAGTCCGGTCAAAAAGCCTGTGGGCAGTGCCGCCACCAGCAGTACCGGCAGGTAAAGGGGAATCAGGTAGAAATTGGCCAGGATCAACGCTGCCAGGGTTGCCTGGGTTGTGTTATGCGCCACTGCACCCATTATACTTACGGCAACCAGGGATATCTTGTCCCTGCGCCATAGATAAATGCCAAAAGCCATTGCCAAAGCAGAAACCAAAGCTCCGCCAAAGCTCAAATAAAAACCGGTAGCTAAAAAATTACCGGCGAATATACTGCCCAGAGTCGTGCGAACCACGGCAATAACAAGGGCTGCTTTCAGCCCGTAAAGAACAAAAGCCAGCAAAGTGATAACGTTGGCCAGTCCCAGCTTTACCCCGGGAACAGGAATGGGAACCGGGATAAAACTTTCTATGGTATGAATCACCAGAGCAAAGGTTGTTAAAAGCGCAAGATGGGCAAGATATTTGGGCGTTTTCAAGGTTTTTCCTTCCGTTATCGGGCAAATATTTAAAACCTGCCATAAGTTTATCACGGAATTAATCATGCCGCAAGCAGGAAGAAGATGGATCCCGCTAATTCCTGACAAGATAAAAAATTACTGTCAATAAAAAGAGGACCAGCACAAGGGTAATTAAAAAGGCATCAAAGGTTATTTTCTTGATGTTTTCACACGACAGCCGGAAAAGGAACCGTCTGAAAAGGCTTTGGCTTTTACCCCCTGATGCCGTGTAAACTTCATTCAGGGAATTATCAAAAGCAGCCGTTTTTTGTATCACCCTGCCGGCGGTCCGGCCGCTTTGCCTGTACGCCTTGTCAATGGTTCTGTCAAGCCACACGAGATGGCGGACAAGACCGCGGGCAGTTGAAGAAACCTTCTCAGACACCCTGTTCAGGGATTCGTCAAAGTCACCCGAAAGTCCGTCAAGGTCCCGGGCAGCGGCGGAAGCCTTCTCAGACGCCTTGTTTAGAGATTCATCAAAATAAAAAGTCCCTTCGGTCAGTTTTCTGGCCGCTCCCCCCGTTCTTTCATAGGCCTCGTTGAGAGAAGCATCAAACAGGGCCGCCAGGTTGCAGACAGCAGTTGAAAGCCTGCCTGACTGCAGGTAAAGGCGGTTTAACAATCCATCCAGCAGTGTGCAGAACCGGAAAAAGGCATTTAAAAGCATCATTACCGGGCGGTAAAGCAGGTATTCCAAACTCAACCGGTACGGCGGCCTGAAGGCAAAAAAGCGCAAGCGTAGCAAAGCAGGATAGATGACAGCCGCCAGTGAGAGTATAATCAGGCTTTCCCTGAGATCGCCAAAGTTCCAGACATTTAACCCGTGCAAGTGCCCGGCGTCGAGTGAAAAGCCTGCAAGCCCGGGAATTACCGCCTTCTCAAGCAAAAAGGAAGGGAAGAGCCCAATGGCCAAAATAGCGGCGGCAAAAACAAACAAGACGGCATAAACTCTTTTTGGCAGCCGGTAGTTTTTAGCGGCAAGAGGCCGGGGCAGCTCTCCCAGAAAAAGGCCGGAAAAAAGCTTTGCAAAATAGCACAGTGTCAGAGCACCGGTCAGAACAAAGATCTTTTCCGCCAGCACAAAGGACGGCAACCGGCTGTGCTCTGCCGTTTCCACAATGGCATGGTGTAAAATGGTTTTGCTCACGTAGCCGTTAAAGCCGGGAATGCCGCCAATACCGGCAAAAGCAATTAGAAAGCATGCAGCCACCAAAGGCAGTTTCCCGGCCAGGCCGCCGGTTTTTTCGATATCCAGTTCGCGGGTAATCATGTAAATTGAGCCCACGATTAAAAACAGCCCGGTCTTAAAAAAAGCATGGTTGATAATATGATAAAGGGCGCCGGCAAATCCCATGACACCCCCGGGCCCAAGATAGGCGGCTGCCCCTATCCCCATCAGGATATAGCCCATCTGTGAAACGGAGCTGTAAGCCAGGATCTTTTTTGCCCCTGTGGAAAGCAAAGCCATCAGAGCTCCGCCAAACATGGTGACAATACCAATCCAGATAATTATCCGGCCCATCCCGGCCGCAGGCCCTGCAAGAGGCAAGAAAAGCATGCCCATTACGCGAAAAATACCGTAGGCACCTATTTTAATCATCAATCCCGAAAGCAGGGCGCTGGCCGGTGACGGAGCCACCGGATGGGCTTTCGGCAGCCAGATATGCAGGGGTATCATCCCGGCCTTTACCCCAAAACCCCCAACAAGGAGGGCCAGCACCGGATAAGGATTAAGCGCGCACCCGGCAATCCTGCCGGGCAGGACGGCAAGGTCCACTGTGCCGCAGCCGGTTAAAAGAAGAAAAATCCCAAAGAGCATAGAAAGCCCGCCGGCAATACTGAGATACAGCATAACAGCCCCGGCATTCATGGCCTCTGTGGTTTGTTCATGAATAACCAGAACATAGGAGAACAGGGTAAGCATTTCAAAAAACAAAAACAGGCTGATTAAATCACCTGCCAGGACCACGCCCAGGCAGCTGCCGAGACTTAACAGCAGAAAGACAAAAAAACGCGTCCGGGCATGTTCACCGGCCATGTAAGCTGTGGCATGCACGGTGGCCAGAAGCCAGATAACAGCCATCAGCAGGGCAAAAACAAAGGAAAAATAATCTGCGTGAAAAACCAGCCCCGTTTGCATAACTTCGGCCAGCACATACCGGACAGGTCCGCTTGTTACAAGGGGATGCATGGCCGCAACTGCAGCAACCGCCAGCAGGGCGGTAGAAACGGCACAAAAGTTGCGCAGTTTTTCCGAATAACGGCCGGCAAACAATGTAAGCAACGCTCCGGCAAACGGTACTGCCACTGCAGCCGGCAGAAGAAGGGAGGCAACTGCCGCAGCTTTTTCAAAAGCAGCCGCAAAAAACATCTGCTAATTGCCTCCTGCAAGTAAAAATTCGGCGGCAACCCGGGAAAGATCAATGGGCAGGTTGGACGGCAAAAAGCCGAAAACAAGAGTTGTAACGGCCAAGAAAACTATGGGAACAAGCATTTTAAAAGGTGCATCGGCGACTTTTGCCGGATCACCCTCCTGCTCTTCTTTCAGGCCGAAAAAGGCGGCAATAACAATAGGCAAGTAATACAGGGCATTCAGCAGGCTGCTCAAGAGCAAAACAATGACGTAGTAAGGCCGTCCGGCATCCAGGGCACCAATGGAAATGGCCAGTTTGCTTAGGAAGCCATTAAAGGGGGGTATGCCGATCATGGCAATGGCCGCAAGGGTAAAGGCAGCCATGGTAAAAGGCATTTGCCGGCCGATTCCGGCAAGTTCTTCAACTTTGCGCTTGCCGGT
Organism: Firmicutes bacterium UBA3936; assembly: GCA_002385745.1. GTDB lineage: Bacteria > Bacillota > Dethiobacteria > Dethiobacterales > Dethiobacteraceae > DTU027. The sequence continues at coordinate 10,372 of DGEC01000104.1, read as the reverse complement.
TTTGAGAATTATGGCTCCTGCGGCCAGAAAGAGAGTGCTTTTCATAAAAGCATGGCTGAAAATATGGAAAACATCGCCCGTTAAAGCCCGAGTGTTAAATATGGTCATACCCAGAAGAATGTAGCCCATCTGGCCGATGCTGGAATATGCCAGGCGGCGTTTAAGATCTTCCTGAGTCAGGGCAACGGCGGAGCCAAGCAGAATGGTAATTACCGCAAGAACGGCAAGGATTGCCGTCCAGCCTGTATTTTGCAGAAACTGGATGCCGTAGACATTAAAGATAACTCGTAAAAGCCCGTAAGCACCCGTTTTAAGCATTATACCCGAGAGCAGCGCACTGGCAGGGGAAGGCGCTACCGGATGAGCATCGGGCAGCCAGACGTGCAGCGGGAACATACCCGCCTTCATGCCAAAGCCAACCAGATAGGCGATAAAGGCTGCGAGGGCCAGGGAAGAGTTTTCCGTTATCAGCAGGCCCTTGCCAAAATTAACCGAACCGCCCAGCTCAAAGGTTATCAGTATACCAAAGAAAAGCGCGAGTCCGCCGATGATGGTCATAATCAGGTATTTAAACCCCGCCTGCAGTGCTTCCGGTGTTTCCTCATGAATAACAAGTACATATGAAATAATAGACATCAGTTCAAAAAAAAGAAAAAGAGTAAAGAAGTCGCCGGCGGCAAATACCCCGAGACAACCTGCCAGGTTGGCAATCAGAACAGGATAGTACCGGTTGCCGGCATGGTCGCCGCGCATGTAATCCAGCGAATAAACCGTTACCAAAAGCCAGACAAAGGAGGACAAAAGCAACAGGCAAAACCCTAAAATATCAACTCGAAAGGAAAGTGAAAGATTGGGAAGCAAAGAAAACAGTTCGTAGGAAACCGTCCTGCCTGCAGCTATCTGCGGATATAAGGCCGCCGTGGAGAGAAAAGTAATCGCCGTTGTGGCAACAGCCAGGATGTTGCGCAGTTTTTCCGAATGCCGCCGTGCCGCCAGGATGGCAAATGTCATAAAGAGCGGAAATAATACAATCCAAACAGGCAGAAAAGACTTGTCTGTTCCCACAGTTGTTCATCTCCTTTACCCTAAAGAGTGCCGCCCGGTTGCTTTGGCAAAGATGCGCCGGTCTGCCGCTGCGCTGATTCTTAGCCGGTATTGTTTGACTCAGTAGCACTTGCATATTGTTTGCCCGTCACTGATAACAAATATGCGGCACTTAAGCCTGCATCGCTTTGCAGGCCTGTTTTAAGGATTAGTATAAAAATGACTATAAGATAAGTTTATACTTTTGCAGTAAAGATTGTCAATCTCCGTCGACCGCCTGCAAGCGGCAGCACAAGGAAGGCGCTTAGCGTTTTTTATAGCTGCGTCCTTCCTGTTCTTTAGGAGTTCCACCCCTTTGACGGGCCTGCGGTCCTGACCACCCCGCAAGCCTAAGGGGGATCTCCCTTAAAAACCCCCGGCGAAGAGAAATAAACAAATCAAGGTTGATAATCCTATCAAAAACGGTGCGAAGGCAGCCTTCGCACCGTTTTAGCATGCTAAACAATTGCCTTTTGCGGGCAAACTTCAACGCATGTGCCGCAGTTTGTGCAGATGCTGCTGTCAATAACGGCGACATTGTTATCCATGTGGATCGCCTCAACCGGACAGTTTTTTACGCACAGCCGGCAGGCTATACAGCCGCGGTCGCAGACAGCGCGCACCTGTTTGCCTTTCTCCTGCGATTTGCAGCGGACATGGTGAACACCCCTGGCATTGACAATGTCTATCAGACCGCGCGGGCATTCCCTCGAGCACAGTCCACAGGCGATGCATGAATCCGTATCAATTACGGGCAGCCCGTTTTCACCCATGGTAATGGCCTCTACCGGGCAGACCCGTACACAGTTGCCATAGCCAAGGCAGCCGTATGCACAGGCCTTGGGGCCGCCGCCATACATTAGTGCGGCTTTGCAGTCCTGTACGCCCAGGTAATCATGCCTTTTTTTGGCAACATTACAGTCACCCACGCATTTTAACTGAGCTGTCATGCGCGCCGTTTCCTCCGGCGCCTCCAATCCAAGCAGTGCGGCAATCTCGGCGGCAACTTTCGCCCCGCCGGGAGTACAGCCGGTTAAAGGCGCGCGGCCGGCAACAACTTCCTCGGCAAACTGGTCACAGCCGGCATAACCGCAGGCGCCGCAGTTCGCCCCCGCTAAAAGCTCTCTTATCTGTTCCACCCTCGGGTCCGTATCAACGGCAAATTTTTGGGAGGCAAAGGCCAGGAGGCCGCCGAAAAGAAGTCCTAAAACAGCAAGGCTGATTACAGCTGGAACAATCATTAGTATTCGCCTCCTACATCATACCTTGGAATCCCATAAAGGCAATGGAAAGGATCCCTGCGATAATCAAAGCAATAGAAACTCCGCGAAAATGCTTCGGGATAAAAACCAGCTCCAGACGCTCACGAATGCCGGCCATGATTACCAAAGCCAGAGTAAAGCCGATTGCGGCTGCAACACCAAAGACTACGGACTCCAGCAAATTGTATTTTAGCTGGATATTCAGGAGGGCTACCCCCAGCACTGCACAGTTAGTAGTAATCAGCGGCAGGTAAATCCCCAGTGCCTGGTACAGCACCGGGCTGATCTTGCGGATTACAAGTTCTACAAACTGGACCAGGGCAGCAATGACCAGGATAAACACAATGGTACGCAGATATGGAAGGTTAAAGGGTACCAGAACATAGTATTCCAAGAGCCAGGTTGCAAGAGAAGCAAGCCCCATGACAAAGGTTACGGCCATGCCCATGCCTATTGATGTTTCCACTTTTTTCGAGACGCCAAGGAACGGGCAGATGCCGAGGAACCTGGACAGCACAAAGTTATTTACAAAAACGGCACCGAAAAAAATCACCAGTATACTTGTCATAATCTACCCCCCCTTATTCCAGCCTGAACTTTTTAAAGATCATATTTACGAGCGCCATCAAAAGTCCCAGGGCTAAAAAGCCGCCGGCAGGAGAACCAAAAATCGCAAAGGGTTCAAAACCTGTACCCATAATACTGCGGCCAAAGATTGTGCCTGCCGCAAGAATTTCCCGTATGGAACCCAGCACAGTCAGCGACAGGGTAAATCCCAGCCCCATGCCCAAACCGTCAAGGATGGAAGGGATAACGGGATTTTTTGAGGCAAAGGCCTCCGCCCTGCCCAAAATAATGCAGTTTACCACAATCAAAGGGATAAAGATGCCAAGCTGCGAGTGCAGCTCCGGCGCATAAGCATTAAGCAGCATGTCTACCATGGTTACAAAAGTGGCTGCGATGACTATAAACGACGGTATGCGTATTTTATCGGGAATAAATTTTCTTAATAAGGAAATTACAGCATTGGAAGCAACCAGGACAGCAGTCGTTGAAAGTCCCATACCCAGGCCGTTTGCTGCCAGGGTAGTCACGGCAAGTGTGGGGCACATGCCCAGTACCACGCGGAAAGTCGGATTTTCCTTGAAAAGACCTTTGGTCAGCTCTTTTATTGCACTCATATCTTCACCCCCTGCTATTGCTGCAGTGCATTGCGCACAGCTTCCATGATACCCTGGCTGCTGAGGGTTGCACCGCTGGCAGCATCAACCTGCACTGACTGTTCTTCAATGATCCTGGCCGGCACTTCCTGCCTTGCTTTGCTGAAGTATTCGGGAGTTTCTTCGTTTCCCTGCACCTTAATGGCCGTTATTTTGCCGCCGGCCACGGTAACTTCTACTTTAATTGTCCCCACGCCCCGGCCTTCGCCGGTATAAGTGCCGTCAGGCAGCTTGGAAATATCTATTTCCGGCTCGGGTTCGGCCAGACCTTCGCCAAAGAGCAGCAGGATTTCCTCAAGTTCCCTCTTCACTCCGTTTTCCATTGCCACGCTGGTAATGGTAGCGCCGGAAATATTGTCCACATCAAAGGAATCACCGATAGTTTTGCCTGCAAATTGAGCCCTGTAGGATTCTTCTTCTATTTTCGAGCCAAGACCGGCCGTCTCGGCATGGGAAACTATAGCCAGTTTAACAATCTTTCCTTCGCCGTCAACAGCCAGGTTAAAGCGGATATCGCCGCCGTAGCCCGTTGTTTTGCCTTCGGCCAGAATTCCTATCAGCTTGCCTGCCGCATCATACACGACCGTGGCAGTCCGGCCGTTTGCCTCTTTATCCTCATATCTGTCAAGGGCAGGAAACAACTCCTGCATTAAAGCAATTTTTTCCTTTCTGATTCTTGCTTCGATAATTTCCGAAGTTACCTGGTTGGTATAAGCCAAAACACCGGCCGAGACGGCACAGATAACCATTAATATCAGTGCCAGGCGAATAATTTCTTTCATGATTTAGCCACCTCCCCGTATTTCCTGGGCAGGGTGAGGTTGTCAAGCAGCGGAGTCAGGGCATTCATCAACAGTATGGCAAAAGTAACCCCCTCAGGATAATTGCCGTAAAGGCGAACCAGCATAGTCACAAGGCCGCAGCCCAGTCCGAAGATAAGCTGCCCTTTGGGAGTTACCGGTGAAGTTACCATGTCGGTGGCCATGAAAAATGCCGCCAGCACGACTCCGCCGGTCATCACATGAAAAAGGCCGTTTACCATGGATGAATTATCTCCACCGGAGAGGAACGCTCCCATAACAAAGACCACGAGCAGGTACCCGCCGGGAATTCTCCAGTTGATATGGCCCCTGTAAAAAAGCCAGGCAGCACCCAAAAGCAGCGCCAGCACGCTTGTTTCTCCCAGCGACCCTCCCACGGCGCCAAAGAAAAGATCAGCCAGGCTTGCTGCAGAAGGAGAGGCCAGCGGGGTGGCCGTAGAAGTCAGATCCACGGGAGCAAGCCAACCGGTCATATGTCCCGTCCAGGAAACCAGGAGCACTGCTCTACCCACCAGTGCAGGGTTGAAAATATTATTGCCGATGCCGCCGAAAACCTGTTTGCCAACAACAATGGCCAGCACGGCACCAATAACACACAGCCACCATGGCGGGGCGGGAGGCAGCGTCATTGCCAAAAGCAAACCGGTTACGGCTGCACTGCCGTCGCCAAAAATATTCTTGCTGCGCAAGATAATTGCTTCCGTCAGCATGGCTGCTACTGTACAAATCAGCATCGTCAACAAGGCATGATGTCTGAAAAAAATAATGGCTGCTATGGCGGCAGGGAACAAAGCAACAAGGACATCAATCATTATGCTTTTAATATTTTCAGGTGACTTCAGGTGCGGTGAAGGCGAAACAAGCAATCTGTTTTCCATCTGATGACCCCTCCCTTACCTATGATTTTTCCGCTGCAGCACGCCGTTTGGCAGCTATCTCGTCTTTTGCCATCTTAATCCACTGCGCAAGAGGGCGTTTGGCCGGGCAGATATAAGAACAGCTTCCGCATTCAATGCAGTCCATGGCATTAAACTTTTCAGCCCTGTCATACAGCCCCTGCTCCACCGCGGAACTGATAAAGAGCGGCATGATGCTCACCGGGCAGACTTCAACGCACTGCGCACAGCGGATGCACGGCCTGATTTCATCTTCCGCAACTTCACTGTCCGCCAGACAAAGAATACCGGAGGTACCCTTAATAACCGGCAGATTATTCGCTCCCGGCTGGGCTATGCCCATCATGGGGCCGCCGAGAATGAGCTTGCGCAGGTTGCTTGTAAATCCGCCGCACTGTTCGATTAAATCGGTCACGGGGGTACCGATCCGGACAAGCATATTTTGGGGTTCTTTGATGGCGGAACCTGTGATTGTGACAATTCTCTCAAGCAAAGGCACACCTTTTTGCACCGCATCGGCAATGGCAATGCAGGTGCCCACATTCTGCACTATACATCCCACATCGGCGGGCAGGCCTCCGGAAGGAACCTCCCTGCCGGTGATAACTTTAATTAATTGTTTTTCAGCGCCTTGCGGGTATTTTGTGTGCAGGGCCCGCACCTCAATGCCGCTTTCAGCTCCCGCTGCTTTTTTAACGGCCTCTATGGCATCGGGCTTGTTGTCTTCAATGCCGATAACGGCTTTTTTTACTCCCAGTATTTTCATAACCAGCCGAACACCCCTGAGCAAGTCCTCCGTACGTTCCAGCATGGCTCGGTGGTCGGCAGTTAAATACGGCTCGCATTCCGCCCCGTTGATCAAAACATAATCAATCTTCCTTTCGGGCGGCGGCGAGAGTTTGACATGGGTCGGGAAAGCCGCTCCCCCCATGCCGGCTATCCCGGCTTCACGGATAATTTTCCTCAGCTCGTCTGCGGACATCTTTTCCCAATCCGGATTGGGCTTGACTGATTCATGCCATGTATCCTGAAAATCGTTCTCAATAAAAACGGCATCTACGGACCCGCCGAGGGGAGAATTGCACTTCCCAATTTTGACAACTTTTCCTGAAACACTGGCATGTACAGGAACAGAAACAAAACTCTTGCTGTCGCCGATTTTTTGTCCCATTTTCACTGCATCACCGGCGGCAACCAAAGGGTCGCAGGGCGCCCCGATATGCTGCGACAAAGGAATAACCGCCACAGCCGGCGGTTTGGCAACAACGACAGCTTTCTTCTCCGTGGCACTTTTATAATGTCCGGGATGAACGCCCCCCTTAAACGTCCTTAAGCTCATCTGCTGAACTCACCCCTTTGAAATAAATGGCATAAATATTAGTTATATCAATCCAAAGCTTAGATATTCTTGTCGCAAACCTGAGAATCCTTTATTACAGCCACTATTTTTCACATGATTTTTGTAAAATTAAGGGAAAAAGGAAAAACTCATGACAAGTCACCGGACGCTGCCAGCTCTTTTAAAACCGGGCGTGCCTCGCTTACCGTATAGAGGGAGCCAAAAACACACAAGGCTTCATCCGGAGCTGTACCGGCCACTGCCCGGCGAACGGCATCTTCCACCGCCGGAACGACAGCAACGGAGGCAGTGCGGGCATATTTGCGCACCTTTTCAGCAACCGCCCAGGGATCGGAAGCCCGCAGGCTCTGCGGGGCGGTCACGATAATCCCGGCATCGGCAAGGGGGATAATCAACTCCAGCATTTCCTCAATGGCTTTGTCGCCCAGTATCCCCAGCACCATTCGCAGGCGCCGGCCGCCGAGCAGATCGTGCAGCGCCGTCCGCAAGGCCATTACGCCGTCTACATTATGGGCGCCGTCTACAAGAACAAGCGGCCGCTGGGAAAACACCTCTAGCCTGCCCGGCCAGAACATCCGCAAAAGCCCGTCTCTTGCCGCCTGCTCATTAAAGGGCAGCGGCATTAATTCCCTCACCGCCAGGGCGAGGGTGGCATTTCTCGCCTGGTGACGGCCCAGCATGCTGATCCGCAAGTCATCCAGCTTTCTCCACGGGCTTTGGTAATCAAAGGAGAGCCCGTCTAGGCCTACATCACGGATACGGTAGGCAAACTCCCTCCCTACCTGCCACATCCGGGCATTATTTTTTTGCGCCGTTTCCCGGAAAACAGCCAGCGCCTCTTCTTTTTCAGCGGCGGTCACCAGCGGTACCCCGGGTTTAATTATGCCGGCCTTTTCCCGGGCTATAGCGGCAATACTGTCACCCAGCACCTGGGTATGCTCCAGTGCAATATTGGTAATTGTCGTCACTTCCGGCCGGACGACATTGGTGGCATCCAGGCGCCCGCCAAGTCCTACTTCCACAACAACAAAGTCCGGCTTGCTTTCCGCAAAATAAGTGAAGGCCAGCGCCGTTACCACTTCAAATTCCGTGGGCTGGCTGTCGCTTTTTGTCAGTTCTTCCACCAGGGGTTTTACCTTCTTAACAATCCTTACCAAATCGCCGGGCGCAATATCGTGCCCGTTAACAGCCATCCGGTTGGTGAAAGCCTCAATATAGGGCGAAGTATAAAGTCCTACCCGCAGTCCCTCCGCCTGCAAAATTTCTGCCAGGAATGCGGCTGTCGAGCCTTTGCCGTTGGTCCCGGCAATATGCACAGAGCGGAATTTATCCTGCGGGTTCCCAAGCATGGCCATAAGCTTGTTAATCCGTTCCAAACCGAGATTGGAGCCGAAACGGTACAGCCCGTGAATCCAGGAAAGAGCTTCATCATAATTCATTTCTCCAGACCTCCGGGTTAACGCAGTTTCTGCAGCCTTTCCTTTACTTTTTCATAGCGTTTTTGATACTCTTCGGCTTTGGCCCTTTCCTGTTCCACCACCGTCTCCGGAGCTTTGGCCAAAAAACCCTCGTTTTTCAACTTGCCCCGGACCCGGGCAATTTCTTTCTCCAGTTTCGCCAGTTCCTTCTCCAGGTGGCTGATTTCCTGTCCAAGATCAATAAGTCCGGCCAGAGGCAGGTAAATTACCACATCTTCCACCACAGCCGTCAGGGCTTGCTTGAGTTCTCCGGACAATTTACCGCTTATCTCCACCTTTTCCAATGCAGCCAGCTGCATCAGCAGCGGTTCACCCTCCCGCAGCACCGCGGCGGCAGCGTCTTTCTCCGCAAGCAGCACGACTGCGGCTTTTTTCCCCGGGGGCAGCTGCACTTCACTGCGCAGGTTGCGGATGGACCGTATTACTTCTTTTAACATGTTTATTTTCTTGTAGGCTTCTTCATACTGCAAAGCCGGGTCTTCTTCCGGCCAGGGAGCCAGCACGGTCGTCCGGCTGACCTGCGGCAGCTTCAGCCGTATTTCCTCGCTGAT
>DGEC01000104.1:0-1459 GCA_002385745.1 Firmicutes bacterium UBA3936 | reverse complement strand
ACAGTTTGTTTCCGCTGCCTGTCATCTTCGCCGTACAGGGTAATCTTTGCCATTTCAATGTACCAGTCGCAGAAGTCGCTCCAGAGAAAATCATAAATCACGCGGGCCGCTTCTCCCAATTCATAGGCATCCATCAGACGATTGACTTCCCGCACCGTCTCATTATAGCGGTGTAAAATCCATTTGTCGGCATCCGCAAGCGGCCCGGACAAAGAAAAGTCCCGGGCAGTAAATCCTTCCAGATTCATAAGCACAAAACGGGAAGCATTCCAGATTTTATTGGCAAAATTGCGGCTGTTTTCCACGTTCTCCTGGCGGAAACGCAAGTCATTGCCGGGAGCCTGCCCGGTAATCAGGGTAAAACGCAGCGTGTCGGCGCCATATTTTTCAATGACCTCCAGGGGGTCAACCCCGTTGCCCAGTGATTTGCTCATTTTACGACCCAAAGCATCGCGCACCAGACCGTGAATGCAAACAGTATGAAAGGGAACCCGGCCCGTAAACTCCAGGCTCATAAAAATCATCCGGGCCACCCAGAAAAAGATAATATCATACCCCGTTACCAAAACATCGGTGGGGAAATAATGCTCAAAATCGGCGGTTTTCTCAGGCCAGCCCAGGGTGGAAAAAGGCCAGAGGGCTGAAGAAAACCAGGTGTCCAGCACATCCTCATCCTGCCGCAGCTCCCCACCCCCGCAGGCAGGACAGCTCTCCGGGTCGGTTCTGGATACAATAGTCTCCCCGCATTCACAGTACCAGGCGGGAATCCGGTGTCCCCACCAGAGCTGGCGGGAAATGCACCAGTCCCGGATGTTTTCCAGCCAGTTCAGATAGACCTTGGTGAAACGCTCCGGAACGAAGCGGACTTTTCCGTCTTTAACCTCCCGGATGGCAGGTTCAGCCAAGGGCCGCATGCGGACAAACCACTGTTTTGACAAAAGGGGTTCAACAACCGTATGACAGCGCTGGCAGTGTCCCACTGCATGAACATATGGCTTTGTTTCTATCAGCAGGCCTGCTTTCTCCAGGTCGGCCAGCACCTGCTTGCGGGCTTCGTAGCGGTCCAGCCCCGCATAACGCCCGGCAGCCTCCGTCATTGTGCCGTCCTCGGCAATCACAACCGGCGACGGCAGGTCATGACGCTGGCCGATGGCAAAATCATTGGGATCATGGGCCGGCGTAATTTTCACAGCGCCGCTGCCGAATTCAGGGTCAACGTAATCATCGGCAATAACGGGAATCTCCCTGTTCATCAGGGGCAGTACAACGGTTTTGCCGATTAAGCGCCGGTAGCGGTCGTCGTCAGGATGAACTGCCACTGCAGTATCGCCGAGCATCGTCTCAGGCCTGGTGGTTGCAACAACGATGCCGCCTTCTTCACCTTTTAGCGGATAGCGTATATAGGCAAGGGAACCCTCCTGTTCCTCATGTTCCACCTCAATATCGGACAAAGCGGTAT
>DGEC01000029.1 GCA_002385745.1 Firmicutes bacterium UBA3936 | reverse complement strand
GCTGCCTCGCAGCCGGAACTCTATCATAACAATTTTTCGACTTACTGTCAACAGTCCTTTTTTTGGTATTTTTTATCCCGACTGCCGACATGTTTAGCTCTGCTAGATAGTGGCAAAAATACCCATTATTTCAGGCTTTATAATTAGCAGCGCAAGAATCATATTAGCATGGTTTAAAAAGTTTGTCAACCGGAATCGGGAATACTTTTTTCATAGTTTTTTGGATCAAACAGCCCGTCTTCTTCATTAATCTGATCAACGGTCTTGCCGGAAAGCACGGAATTAGGACACATTTCGACAATATTGCCGCTGCCTGCATAGGAGTCATTCTTTTTAATCAGCAGCCAAGAATCTTCGCCATAAAGTCTTTTTTTAGTCTTCACCAAAACCCAGTCGCCCTTCAGCTTCGAACCATAGAGTGTAAATTCAAGTACCCCACCGGACAGCCATTTGTCATGGAGATTGCATTCAGGGTCAACATCTTTCGGTTTGTATTCTCCCCGATCCCAGATAATTACTTTGCCCGACCCGTAATCATTCCCCGGAATTACTCCCTCGAAATCCTTGTAGCCGTATACATGATCCTCTACCCGGATGGCCAAACGCTTTTCTGACGGTCTAATGCTGGGGCCTTTGGGAACAGCCCAGGAAACAAGCACACCGTCCATCTCCAGGCGGAAATCCCAGTGCATATGAGTGGCATGGTGCTGCTGTACCACAAACAATAGTGTCTTGCCGGGCACTCTTTCACCTCTTTATCATTACTGCTAAAGTAAAAAGTATGAGCCTCACCAGTATTATATTAACCTGTCTGCAACTATGAGTCAAAATTCTCCGCAGGTATTTTCGGACCGGACGGAAACTCCAGGTTTATTACGGTATCGGGAACTTCTCCCGGGTAGATGGCGTCAACCAACGGTACGGTTACGGAGACTGTCGTTACATCGGATATAAAGGGGATTACCACCTGTATATCGGAACTGATTTCCAGGTAAATTTTATGCCGGACCTGGTTAATGCCGGCTTCTTCAAACTCATCAATAATCCTTGTGCCGACATAACCTACCGGTGTGAGTGTAACGGGAATTTTCGGGCCGGTGTTGGCAAATATCAAACTCCCGAAAACTTGCCCCAACGGTATGCGGATTTTTTCCCTGCCCAAGGCAAGCAGAGCATCCTTAACGCATAATGTAGTTTCGGACATGAAGCTGTTTACCTTCATATTGTTGACCTGGGCCAAAACAATCCTGCCCCTGTTATCTTTGTTCACGATAATAAAATCCCGGTAATCAAGGGCGCCGGCTGTTTTTTCCCTGATGGCGTTATTGACGGCTTCGGTTGCCAGGACATCGGCTTTAGCCCGGGCATAGGCCAGTACGGTGGGGCGAATATTGTGTTCAACCAGAGCCAAAAAACGCAGGACAATAAAAATAAAGACAGCAAGTGACAGAAATATTACCGCTTCCCTGCTTATTTTTACTCGCCGGCGGTACAAAAATATCACTCCCGTTATAGCTCGCTATATTATATGTATGCAGAAAAAAGACAATTCAATAACGGGAAGATTGAACGATAAAAATCTTCAGTAAAGTGCCGGGGCGGCAGTCATGCTGCAGTTTTAGGAGCAGACGAACTGCAGCACAAAAAAGGCTGCTGCAACAACATACAGCTGTTTGCAGCAGCCTTTTTATTAACAAAATATATTACTCTATTTTGATAAACCTGCGTTTGCCTACCTGAATGACTGTTCCCGGTTCTGCCGGCAGTTCTGCCGCAAGATCAGTTATTCTGGCACCGTTCACCTTTACTCCGCCCTGCTGAATGAGGCGGCGGGCTTCACTGTTGCTGGAAGCAAGCTTGGCAAATGTCAGAACTTTTAACAGAGCAAACTTGCCTTCTTTGACAATTGGTGATATGTCAAGCCCGGGAATGTCGCTCGGCAATTCTTTATTTCTAAAAATAGCTTTGAACTCTTCTTCCGCTTTTTCAGCAGCTTCCCGCCCGTGATAAAGCTCTACAATCCGGCGCGCCAGACGCATTTTGGCATCCCGGGGATGAAGGGAACCGTTTTTTATGTCCCCAAGCACGGCATCGACTTCTTCCGGCGTGTAGTCAGTGGCCAATCTGTAATAGTCGGGCATCAGTTCATCTGCCATGGACATGGTTTTCCCGTACATTTGCGCCGGCTCTTCCGTAATCCCAATATAATTCCCCAGCGATTTGCTCATTTTATTAACCCCGTCAAGGCCAACCAGAATAGGCATCGTAATGCAAATCTGGGGTTCCTGTCCGTATTCGCGCTGCAGGTGGCGGCCCATTAAAAGGTTAAATTTCTGTTCGGTAGCTCCAAACTCTATATCTGCCTGCATTGCCACCGAGTCGTACCCCTGCATCAAGGGATAGAAGAACTCATGAATGCTGATAGGCAGGCCTTCCTGGTAACGCTTGGCAAAATCCTCCCGTTCCATCATCCGGGCAACAGTGTATTTTGACGCCAGTTCAATGACAGCGGCAAAATCAAGTTTTGACAACCACTCACTGTTAAAAGCAATTCTTGTTTTGTGCGGGTCCAGGATTTTAAATACCTGCTCTCTGTAAGTTGCGGCATTTGCCAGGACTTCTTCCTCCGTCAGCTGCTGCCGCGTTTCCGAACGGCCGGTAGGATCACCGATCCGGCCGGTAAAATCCCCAAGTATAATTGTTATTTGGTGGCCCATTTCCTGCAGTTCCCGCAGTTTGCGAAGAACGACGGCATGTCCCAGATGCAAATCAGGAGCCGAGGGGTCAAGGCCAAGCTTTACCTGCAGCGGCTTGCCGCTTGCCACAGAGTGTTTAAGTTTTTTTAACAGTTCTTCCTCATTGATTATTTCCACGGTATTATTTTTTATTTTCTTAAGTTGTTCCAGTGCATCCACGCAAAAAACCCCCGTAATAGCTCTTATTGCTCCCTGACAGCAATTCTCATGTAATTTTAACACATGATGTGCCCTTTTGCAATTTAAGGTACAGGACTGTTTGTTTCCCGCCCTGACATTGGCGTTTACCGGTGTAAAAATCTTATGGTATAATTGTGTGAAAGCTTCTTCTTGGGAAAGGAGAACATAAATGCGTAGAAATATAAAAGAGGGGAAAAAAACCAGGAGGTATTACAGAGAAAAAAAAGTAAAAGGGCAAAAACTGAAGCGCTTTCTTTTTTTGCTGGCAGTTGTTTTTATTTTCTTAGCAACAGTTTCAGCCATTACATCTTATGCAGCCGTCAAATACTTCCTTAAAGACTTGCCTGAATTTGACCTGGGACAGCTTGAACCGGCAGAAACATCATTTATTTATGATAAGGACGGCAATTTAGTCACTCCTATAATGGGGGTGGAAAACCGCATTATCGTCAGTCTTGACGAAATATCACCTTATCTTATTGATGCATTTATCTCCATCGAAGACGAGCGTTTTGAAGAGCATATGGGTTTTGATATCCGGGGCATTTTGCGCGCCCTCTGGCATAACCTGACCAGGCAGGACGGCACTACCCAGGGCGGAAGCACCATTACCCAGCAGCTCGTGAAAGATGCATACCTGACTCCGGAGAAAACAATCAAGCGGAAAATTCAGGAGGTATACCTGTCTTATAAACTTGAGCGGATTTTCAGCAAAGAGGAGATTCTGGAGCTATATCTCAATCGCATCTTTTTTGATTACAACGCCTATGGTGTGGAAGCAGCCGCCCGGACATATTTTGGCAAAAGCGCCAAGGACCTGACACTTGCCGAAGCTGCCATGCTGGCCGGAATTCCCAACCTGCCGGGCAGGTATTCTCCTTACAGGAATTTTGAAGAAGCGAAAAAAAGGCAAAAGGTTGTCCTGTACCAGATGGTGAAGACGGGTAGAATTACCCAGGCGGAAGCGGATGCAGCCTACCGGGAAGAACTGACTCTGGCCGGCATTCCCAAGCGGAAATATCCCCATCCCTGGTTTGTCGATTATGTAATCATGGACGAACTGCCGGATATTCTCTCTACCCTGCCCGGTTACCAGGACCTTTCGCCGGCGGAAATCCAGAAAAAGATCTATACCGGCGGACTGCATGTATACACAACCCTGGACCAGCGGATTCAGCAGGCGGTAACGGAAGTTGTTGAAAATCCGGACAACTACAAGCGGTTGAGGGACGAAACCCAGGTTGCCTTAATTGTAGCCGAGCCCGCTACCGGCCAAGTGGCAGCCATGGTAGGCGGCCGCAGCTATGACAGCAGCGGCAGCGACCTGTTTAACCGCGTCACTGATCAAAAATATCAGGTCGGCTCTGTCCTGAAGCCAATTTTGGCATACGGACCGGCTTTTGATAAGGGACTGGCCACTCCTGCCACAGTCTTGGACGACTCCCCCTGCTTCTTCCCGGGAACTCCCCCCTATTACCCGGAAAACTTCGATATGAGATTTATGGGACTGATGTCTGCCCGCAGGGCTCTGGCGTTGTCCCGCAACGTGCCGGCAATCCGCCTTTTCAACCAGCTTGGTGTGGAAACAGGAAAAGAATATGCTGCAAAGATGGGTATTGAGTTTGCCGAGCAGGATGTCGGGCTGGCCCTGGTTGTGGGCGGAATCAGCGGCGTAACCCCCTGGCAGATTGCCCAGGCTTATTCCGTCCTTGCCAATGAGGGCGTCCGCACTGATTTGACAACAATTACGAAAATCGTTGACCACGAAGGAAACGTTATATATGAATATCAACCTAAACGGGAAGTAGTTATGTCCGAGGAAGCGGCCTGGCTAACCACAAGCTGCCTTATTGACGCCGTTCAATCCGGTACGGCAACATACCTGCGCATCGGCCGGCCGGTTGCCGCCAAAACAGGCACATCGGATAAAAAACGGGATGCCTGGATGGCTGCTTATACTCCCGATTATGTTGCCGTGATCCGTGTCGGGGAAGATTACACGCTGGAGAACAGAAATAAAACGGGTATTTATGAGTCCTACTATGTTATCGGACAGTTTATGAATCCGGTCTTAAAAGCAATACATGAAGACCTGCCGGTAAAGAATTTCACCCGGCCAGGTTCCCTGAAGCAGGTTGCCATCTGCAAAAAGAGCGGTTTGCGGGCCGGAGAGCACTGTCCCGAAGCGGATATTACAACTGACTGGTTCACCGTTGAAACCATTCCTACGGAAACGTGCGACAGGCATATTGCAGTAGAAGTCTGCAGGGAAACGGGCCTTCTCGCTTCAGAGTTCTGCCCGTCGGAAACACAGATCTTTTTCAAGCGCCCCGAATATATTGCCACAGATGAGCGCTGGAATGGAGCACCGGGCCGCATTCCGGAAGACGCTGCCGAAGGAGTGCCTCCCACTGAAACTTGCAGTAAACACTCTCCATTTTACCAGCACCATGATGATGAATTGCGCCTGCATGCCAGGCTGCTTAATAAAGACGGCGATATCTTGTTAAGCTGGAGAAGGATAAGAGGCGCAGAGGCTTATTATATCTCCCGCAGGAACAAAAATGACAATATGTTTGAACTGATCTCCATGCAACATGTGTCCGTTTCTCTTTCCTATTTAGACGAAGCCCTGCCCTCCGGCACCTATATCTATCAAGTCATTGCAGTTAACAATGAAGGAGAACAAATCGCAGTGGGAGTCTCTGATCCTGTAGTCGTAGGCGATCCTGAACCCAACCCTCCGCCGGGAGAAGATGATGAAGAGGGAGAACCCGGAGAAAATGATGATAACGAGGAAGAAAACACTCCGGGAGGACGGCCGGGGACGTGGCCTCCGGGAAGACGGTAGCCGAAAAAGGCTGCTGCGGTTTCATTACTGCAGCAGCCTTTTCTTTTCTTTCCTTTCAGCCAAAGCGATCTGAATCATAATGGCACATTCAATTCTTTTTTTCTGCAGCAGGCAGCCAATCTCATCGGGCTCTTCTATGCTGCCGCTGCTAAAAAAGGCGCCGGCATGACAGCCTCCCGAACAAAAAAGCTTTGCCCAGCAATCCCGGCATTTCTTCTTTGACAGGATATTGCTTGCCAAAAATTTCTCACTGAGTCTCCGGTTGTTGAGGCCGTTTTTCAAGTCACCCAGGCGGAATTCCGCAAGTCCGACGAACTGGTGGCAGGGGTATAGATCACCTGCAGGAGATACGGCCAGATACTCGCTGCCGGCACCGCAGGCAGCTATCTTTTTGTAAAGACAGGGACTGTTATAAATATCAATATTAAAATGATAGAAACGAAAATCCTGTCCTCTTTCCAGTCGCTCGAGATACTGCAGCGCCAGGTTTTCATATTCCTGCAGCAACAGCGGGATATCAGCCTCTGTCAGGTGAAAAGCTTTGCCGGAACCGACCACCGGCTCTACCGAAATCTCCTGGAAACCCAAATCTGCCAGGTGGAAAACGTCCTTGGCAAAATCCTTGTTTTCAGCAGTAAATGTGCCCCGGATAAAATGGCTTTTCCCCTTTCTGGCCGCCACCAGTTCCAGGGCCGCCTCTACAATACCGGCGTAGCTTCCCTCTCCGCCCGGATAGCGGCGCATTTTGTCGTGAATTTCCCTGCGCCCGTCTATACTAATCACAATATTGTCCATCTCTTCATTCAGGAAATCAATTTTCTCCCTGTCCAGCAGGGTGCCGTTTGTTGTCACGGTAAAGTAAAAGTGCTTGCCCGTTGTTTTTTCCAGCTGCCTGCCGTAGGCTACCACGGCCTTAATGACTTCATAATTCAAAAGCGGCTCCCCGCCGAAAAAATCAATTTCTATATTTTTTCGACCGCCGGAATTCTCCACAAGATAATCTGCTGCCTTCAAGGCAACTTCTTTCCCCATTAAAGTGCGCCCGCTGCGGTAGTCGCCCTTGGCGGCAAAACAGTATGCACACCGCAGGTTGCAGTCATGAGAGACATGCAGGCAGAGAGCCTTCAGTGACGGGTTTTTCTTTTCAGACCGCAGGGCGGCTGTTAATTGCCGTTCCTTGCTGAAGAGCAGCCCCTCTTCCTCCAGTCTCTTAATTTCAGCAAAGGCCGCATTTATCTCATCCCCGGGAAACATGGAGCCAAGTTTTTCTTTCGTTTCCGCCAGGGAAGGCAGCCTTTCCTTTTCATCCTTTAGAATTTCCCAGGCCAGGTCATCAAGAACATGAATGCTGCCGCTGTTTGCGTCCACGGCTATTCTGTAGCCTTTTAGTTCATAGGCATGAAGCATAATTCATCCAGACTCCTTTTCGCAGCCGCTTAAACGGCGGTTCCCCTCATTTTAATTCAACCACGGTAACGCCTGTTCCCCCTTCTGCAGGATGCCCCATCCTCTGTGAAGCCACCCGGGGGTGCTGCCGCAAATACTGGTTTAAGCCCGAGCGCAGGCGCCCCGTCCCCTTTCCATGAATAAGATAAACTTCCTTCAGTGAAGCAAGCAAAGCCTCGTCCAGGTAAGATTCCACCTTTAAAATCGCTTCGTCAATTGTCAGGCCGCGCAAGTCAATCTCCCTCGGCACATCGCGCCGTGTCACCAGGGTAGCAACAGGTTTGGCCTTGGGCTTTTTTTCTTCTACGCAGGCCAGGTCGTCAACTGAAACATTAATCCGCATGGAACCAACCTGTACCTGTACCTGCCGGCCGCCGGCCTGGACAATGCTGCCCCGCTGTCCCAGGCTGACTACTTCTACTTCCATCCCCGGCTTTATGCTTTCCGGCGGCAAAGGCTTTAGCGGCGGAGCAGGCGGGGAGAGTGCTTCCGCTTCTTCCGCAAGAGACTCCATTTTTCCAGCCAGTTCTTCTATCCGGGCCGCAGCAGGCTTTTCCTTTTGTGCCGCCATTTTGCGCAATTCCCGAAGCAGCAGGCGGGATTCCCGGCGGGCACGGCTGACAATTTCCAGCGCCTCCTTTTTTGCTTTCTCCAAGATTGCCGCCTTCTCCCGCTCCAGATCCTCTTTTTCCCGCTGCAGCGTCCTTAAGAGCTCCTGTGTCTGTTTCCTTTCCTCTTCAGCCTGCCGGGAAGCCAGTTCCATCTTTTTGCGGTCGGCAACCAGATCTGCCACCAGCTCCTCCAGGCGCATCTCCTCCCGGGAAAGAAAGGCTTTCCCCCGTTCCAGGATTTCCTCCGCCAGCCCCAGACGCCCGGCAATGGCAAAGGCATTGCTTACCCCGGGCACACCCACTAAAAGCCGGTAGGTGGGACGCAGGCTGACTGCATCAAATTCCACGGAGGCATTCTCCATGCCCGGCGTAACATAAGCAAAAGATTTTAGCTGGCTGTAATGGGTTGTGGCCACGGTTACCGCGGCATGCCGGTGCAGGTATTCAAGAACAGCCATGGCCAGCCCGGCGCCTTCCGCCGGGTCGGTCCCGGCGCCTATTTCATCCAATAAAACCAGCGCTCCCTCTTCCAAATTGTTAATGATCTCAACTATGTTTTTCAGATGTCCTGAAAACGTAGAAAGCGACTGGCTGATATCCTGTTCGTCGCCAATGTCGGCAAAAATCCGGGGAAAAACCGCCATTTGCGTGCCCTCCCCGGCCGGAAGGTGCAAACCGCTTTGAGCCATCATGGCGAAAAGCCCCACCGTTTTTAGCGTAACTGTTTTCCCTCCCGTGTTGGGTCCCGTTATCACAAGGGTTCGGAGTCCCTCTCCCATTGCGAGAGTAATGGGCACAACTTCACCCTTTAGAAGCGGATGCCTGCCGTCTTTGATCTCCAGATGCCCCGTGCCGTTCAATACGGGTTCCACTCCGCGGTAAGAGAGGCTCAGAAGTCCCTTAGCCAGAATAAAATCCAGTTCAACATAAAGGTTTAGATTCAGCGCAATTGTCTCAGCCTGCTCTGCCACCTGCCGGGAAAGGGCTTCAAGAATTCTCTCTTTCTCCCTTTCCGCCTCCCGGCGGAGAGCCGAAAGCTTATTATTGGCTTCAACAGCCCAGAGGGGCTCTATAAACAACGTGGCGCCGCTTGCCGACTGGTCATGGACAACACCGGGAACCTGCAGGCGGTATTCAACCCGGACGGGTACAACCAGCCTGTCCTGCCGCATGGTAACCAGGTTTTCCTGCAATATTTTCTGGTTGGCAGGGTTTTTGACAAAACGGTCAAAACGCTCCCGCAAATGGCGCTCGCCGCTCGCTATGCTCCTGGTTATTCTGGACAGCTCGGGACTGGCATCATCTCTCAGCCGCCCTTCCTCGCCAAAAACCCTGCGCAGTTCTTCCCGCAAAGCAGGGAGCGCATTCATTTGCTTTGCCAGCTTCTGCAATACAGGCAAAGTCTCCTTTTCCCTAAAAAATTGTTTTACTTTGGTTACAGCATTTAACAGCACAAGCACCTGCCAGAGCTGCTCCTCACCCAGCACCGCTCCCCGGCCGGCCAGCTGCAAAGGACGGCGTATATCAGAAACATTTTCCAAAGAAAACTGGTACCGGCGCAGCAGGGACACAGCTTCAGTCGTCTCCATTTGCCAGCGGCGGCAGAGCGAAAGATCGGAGGACGGCAAGAGATCTTCTGCCAGTTCCCCGGCCATGGAGGTAATGCATTTGTCCGCCATCAAACGGCGGATCTTATCAAATTCCAGTAATTTAATTTCTCTTTGCAACTGACTCTCACTTCCTCGATACATAGGGGCTGTTTGCCAGATAAAAGCGCAACGGCAGCTCGGCAGCCTGGGAGATCCCGATACGGGTGGCTGTGACAATTTCCCCGCACACTTTCCCGTCGTCTGCCAGGTAAAGAGGAACGCGGGAAAGGTCATGACTGTTATGATGTTTTGCAATCCCCATAGCCGCGCATAAGTTGCCCGGCCCCTTGCAAAGTGAATATTTGTCTTCCAGGCCGCCGCGCCGAACGGCCATCAGATCCAGCCCCGCCACCGGTTCCAAAGCCCGGACCAGCACGGCCTCCCCGATGCCTTCCGGAGCCGTAACCACATTAAAACAGTAATGAATTCCATAAATCAAATAAACATAAGCTGTTCCTGGCGGCCCGAACATGGGTGCATTGCGTTTTGTCTTCCCCCGGGAAGCATGACAGGCGGGATCCCCCTCGGACAAATAAGCTTCCACTTCCACAATTCGGCCGGCTGTTGTGCCCTCCGGAGATTCATGAACGAGAATTTTCCCAAGCAGCCTGCGGGCTACTTCCTCCGTTTTTCCGTTGTAAAAACCGGCCACCAGTCTCTTACCCATCATCACTGCAAGCACTCCTTGTTCCCTGCCTGAGATCAACGTCTGCCGCCCGTTCTTTTTCTTTGCAGCAAGGCCTGCACGTCCCGGGAGGAAGCTGTATTAATGACATCTTCCCGGGACAGCCAGGCACGGCGGGCTACAGAGAGACCCAGGGCTGCATTTGCCAGTTCAGTCTGACTGTGGGCATCAGTATTTACAGCCAGCAGAATTCCCGCTGCTTTGGCCTTGCGGGCTGTGTTGTCGTCAATATCCAGCCGGTCCGGTGTCGCATTTATCTCCAGAATTGTTCCGGTGGCAGCGGCAACCTTTAAAAGTTCTTCCATATCTACCTCATATGCTTTTCTCTTGTTTAGAAGTCTACCCGTTGGATGGCCGATTATCTGCACATAGGGATTTTGCATGGCCCGGCAGATCCGCGCCGTCATTTGCTCCTTGCTCTGTCTGAAGGCGCTGTGTACTGAAGCCACTACCACATCCAGGCCGGCCAGCACTTCATCGGGCGCATCAAGTCTGCCGTCGGGAAGGATATCTACTTCAATGCCGGTAAAAATACGGATACTGCAGGCTTTTTGCAGGTCTTTTATGACTTGGATTTGAGCCGCCAGGCGCTCAAGGGAGAGTCCGCCGGCAATTTTCAGTGAACGGGAATGGTCTGTTATTGCCAAATACTCATAACCCAGTTCGGCTGCCGCCCCGGCCATCTGCTCTATGCCTGCCGTACCGTCGCTCCAGTCGGTATGAATGTGCAAATCCCCCCTGTAATCGCAGGCTTCAATCAAACGGGGGAGTTCTCCCCTGAAAGCGGCTGTAATTTCGCCCCTGTTTTCCCGGATCTCCGGTTCTATGAAAGGCAGCCCGGCCAGGGCATATATATCTTCTTCGGCAACAATTTCCTTGTCAAGTCCCAGCCTCAGAAGTTCTGTCCCTCTGTTGCTTTTTGCCATTGCCGCAACTCTGTTCACATGTTCGCGAGACCCCGTGGTTAGCCAGAGTGTCTGAATAAAGTCCCGCTTCTCCGCAAGGTGAAAGGTAAGTTCTACCCCTAATGTATGCGTGGCATGACAGCAGTACCCCTGCCACCTTTGCCTGTGAAAATGTTTGTATGACTTTATTGCTTCCCGGGCCCGCGAAATATCACAGGCAAGAACAAATTCAAGACAGGGGACCATAGCCTGCCCCCGCCTTAATGCTCCCGTTATCCGGGCACTGTATACACCGTCAAAGCTTTCCACTACAGGCAAAAGCTCCCGGGCAAAGGCAAGGGCCGGAGCTGACATGATCATTCCGCTTGTTTTTTCAGGCAAGGCCGCCGATTCCAGCTTTTCCAGAAGGGACAGCCTGCCCGTTTCCACAATTTCCTTTGTTTTCGCTGCCAGTGAAGGCCCTATTCCGGGCAGCGCCTCCAGCCGGTTTTCTCTGGCCAGGTCTTCTACCTTTTCCGGCAAAGATGCCACGGTCCATGCCGCCCGTTTATAAGCACGGACCCGGTAGCGGTCCTCCTGACGCAGGGCAAGCAGCAGCGCCGCCCGCTCGAGCATAGCCGCCACATCTCGATTTCGCAAAGCTATCACTTCCGCATTCAATACTATAAATAACCTGCATATAGATTGCCCGCCAGGAAGGACAAAAACACAGCATGCAACTGCAGAAGACAATAAGATAAAACCGTCAGAACCATAAAGGCAAAAGACGGTTTTATGCTCCTGTCGTATTTTTGCCGGACAGCGGTTGTCAGTTAAGCAAATTTACCGGCCAGCACCTCTATCATCTGCTCATAAACAACAGGCAGCCAGAGGAATATTGCTTCAGCCAGAACAGAATCCTTCAGCGCCGCAGTCAGGAAGGGTATCCCTGTGAGCCTGGCGGCAGCCACTATGATCAGGATTATTGCAGCACCTTTTATCGCTCCCAGCAGCATCCCCCCGGCTCCGTTTACCCAGCCTAAAACAGGCAGCGAAAAGAACTCATGGGCGGCAGCCCCGGCAAATTCAAAAAGTCTGCTCACAAGCCCGAAAATAATGGCAAAACAAAGCAGGTAAAGAACAATGTCTCCCAGGCTCAAAGCAGGCAGTACCGGTGAATTAAACTGCTGGGGAAGCCATTTGCTTAAGGGCAGGATTTTTTCAAGCCAGTCGGCAAAATCGCTGCTGAAACGGATGGCTGCCAGATAGGAGGCAATGATGCCGGCAACGGCAAAAACCTGCCGGATAAGGCCTCTCCGCCAGCCGCTGAAAAGACAATAAAAGAACAGCAGCGCCAAAAGCAGATCAAGCCAGTTCATTTTTTGGGCCTCTTCTTTAACAACATTTCCAGTTCACGCACCTTGCTGCGTTCCCGAAAGAGTTCATCGGCTAAATTTATCGAAGTCAGCACAGCAATTTTGCTTAAGCTCAGACGATTGTTTTTCTGGCTTACCTGCCACATTTTTCCGTCAACATACTCTGCCAAGCGTTTCATGTATTCAACGGAAGCCGGGCTGCGCATTACATATTCTTCATTGAAAATTTTGACGTTAACCCGGTTTTTTTGCTCTTCTGACATGCCGGAAGTCCTCCCTGACATTTTTACCTACTATTTCTTTTCAGGCCGACAATTTTCCTGCCATAGCGTCAATTTGCCGCGGAAAGCGGCCTTACCTGCGCAAATCGGCTCCCAAATGCTCTGCAAGGGCAGTTTCAATCCGCCGGTGGATATTGTTTACATCCTCATCGCTTAAAGTCCGGTTATGGTCGCGGTAAGTAATGGCAAAGGCCAGGCTCCGGCAGCCGTCGGGAATTTGCTTTCCTCTGTACTGGTCAAAAAGCGTCACTTCCTCCACCAGCGCGCCGCCTTCTTTTTTGATAATAGCTGCCACCTCAGCCGCCGGCACATCTTCGGAAACAACAACGGCAAGATCCCGCAGTACTGCGGGATAACGCGGTAGCGGCCTGTAAGAGGGAGCCAGCCGTACCCTGTCATGCAATAAATCCACATTTATTTCCGCAGCATAAACGGGTTTTGCCAGTTCATAACTGTCCAGAACTTCCGGATGCACACGCCCAAGCCACCCTAACTGCACTCCACCGGCTGATATTTTCGCCGTCTGGCCCGGTTGGCACCAGGGCAGATCAAGAGGCGCAAAGGACAGGTCAGAAATACCAAGCCTTTCCATAACGGTTTCCACAATTCCCTTAAGAGTGAAAAAGTCAACGGCCGCCGGTTTTCTCTGCCAGTGCTCCCCGGGGAAAGAGCCGCTCATGGCAATGCCCAGGGAAAGCTGTTCAACAGGCAGCCTGTGCTCCGGGTTCCCGGCAGGCAAAAAGACCGTTCCGACTTCAAAAATCCCCACATCGGGCAGGTTGCGGTTGTGGTTGTAGCCCACTGTTTCCAGCAGTCCTCCCAAAAGCATCGTCCTCATTACACTTTGTTCCTCGGAAAGCGGGTTGGCAAGCTGCATCATACTGTACAGTTCACTATCTTCCGGTATCCTTAATTTCAGCCGCTGCCTGGGGCTGACAAAAGAGTAGCAAATAACTTCCGTCAAACCGCAAGCCACCATGATTTCTCTTATTTTACGCAGTACCTGTTGTTTTTCAGTCCTCCTGCCCTGGGACATGGTGCCCTGTAACAGGGTTGTGGCAATCTTGTCATAACCATAAACCCTGGCAACCTCTTCTATTAAGTCCACTTCCTCCTGCAAATCCTGGCGCAAAGTGGGAACGGTTACATGCAAAAGGGTGCCTTCTTCAACGGCAAAGCCCTGCCGGCGGAAAATAGAGGCCATTTCCATTTGAGAAATTTCAAGACCCAGCAGTCTCCTCGCCCGCTCGGGGCGCAGGCGGATTTTTCTTGGATACTGTGGCACAGGATATTCATCAACTATATCGCCGTCCACAAAACCGGCGCCCAAAAACTCTATCAGGCGGGCAGCACGGCGGTTGGCCTCGGAGCAGCCGTTCACATCAACGCCTTTTTCAAAGCGCTGCTGCGCCTCGGAAAACAAACCCAGGCTCCGCCCGGTACGGCGGATGCTTACCCGGTCAAAGTGCGCCGATTCCAGAAGGACGGCCTTTGTTTTCTCTGTAACTTCCGTTTCTATCCCGCCCATGACACCGGCTAAACCAACAGCCCGGGCAGAATCGGCAATAACCAGCATATCCGGTGTCAGCTGCCTTTCGTTTTGGTCCAGCGTCACCAGCTTCTCGCCTTCCTCCGCCCGGCGGACCATGATGGTATGATCGTTGAGAGTATCATAATCAAAAGCATGCAGGGGCTGTCCCCACTCCCACATGACATAGTTGGTAATGTCCACAATATTGTTAATGGGACGCAGCCCCGCCTGCAGGAGGCGGACCTGAAGCCAGAGCGGAGACGGGCCAATCTTTACGTCTCTGATAACAAGCCCTGTGTACCGTGAACAAAGGTCCGTATCCCGGATGATGATACACGGCCGGGGCAGCCTGGCAGCAGTTGCCTCCAGGCTGTTATCCGGAAACTGCGCTGTTCTCCCCGTCAGGGCGGCCACTTCTTTTGCCACTCCAATGAGTCCGAGGCAGTCGGCCCTGTTCGGTGTCAAGTCCAAAACCAGGATCGGGTCATTAAGCAACAGGGCATCCTCCAAAGGTACTCCGACCGGCGTTTCCGGATCAAGAACCAGAATACCGTCAACACCCGGATTAAGGGCCAAATCCAGTTCTTCAGCAGAACAAAGCATGCCGTTTGATTCCACGCCCCGCAGCCGGGTGCGCTTGATGGTCACTCCGCCCGGGAGTTTGGCGCCCGGCAGGGCCAGGGGCACCTTGTCTCCGGCGGCAAAATTATCGATGCCGGCAACAACTGTATATTCCCTTTTGCCGTCGCTAACCCGGGTAACAAACAGCCTGTCGGCGTCAGGATGTTTATCCACAGTCAGCACTTCCGCAGTGATTACATTGCTGAAGGAAGGCCGGAGATCAACAATTTCATCAACTTCAATTCCTGCAAATGTCAGCTTTTCAGCCAGTTCCCGGGCATCCATATCTATATCAATAAAATCTTTTAACCAAGTGTAGGGTACGCGCATCTGAGAGCCTCCTTTGTACTGCTGTTTAAATTTAGTAGAATTGACGCAGCATCCGCAGGTCGTTTTTAAAAAACAGCCTTAGGTCGTCTATCCCGTACTTCAGCATGGCAATCCGCTCAACTCCCATGCCAAAGGCATAACCAGTGTATTCTTCCGGATCGTAGCCGGACATTTCCAAAACCCGCGGGTGAACCATGCCCGCTCCAAGTATTTCCAGCCAGCCCGTCTCCTTGCAGACACGGCAGCCTTTGCCGGCGCATATTACGCAGGACATGTCCACCTCCGCACTTGGTTCTGTAAAGGGAAAGAAACTGGGGCGCAGGCGCACCTGCTGATGAGCTCCGAACATCTGCCTGACAAATAAGAGCAGCGTCCCCTTCAGGTCGGACAAAGAAATATTCCTGTCAATGGCCAAGCCTTCCACCTGGTGAAACATGGGTGAATGAGTGGCATCATCGTCCCGGCGGTAAACTTTGCCGGGAGCAATAATGCGGACAGGCACATTGGGAGCAGTCTTTTCCATTGTATGAACCTGCACGGGGGAGGTATGAGTCCTAAGCAGTATCTCAGACCCGAAATAGAAAGAATCCTGCATGTCCCTGGCAGGGTGGTCCTTTGGAATATTCAAGGCTTCAAAATTATAATAGTCTGTTTCTACTTCCGGCCCTTCAGCAATATTAAACCCCATACCCAGGAATATCTCGGCAATCTCATCCATTACCAGGGTTAAGGGATGTAGATGACCCAGCGGTTGGGGAATCCCCGGCATGGTAACATCAAGCCGCTCGGCAGCCATCTGCCGGCTGCGGGCGAAGTCGCGCAGTTGATCTTCCCTTTTGGCAATTTCCGCTGTCAAATCATCCCTTATCTGATTGGCAAGTTTGCCTACAACAGGGCGTTCTGCGGCCGGCAGGCTGCCCATGCTGCGCAAAACAGCGGTTATCCGGCCTTTTTTCCCCAGGTAACGGACCTGAACAGCCTTTAATGCTTCTGCTGATTCTGCTTGATTTATCTCTAATCTGGCTTTTTCCGCAATAGACTTTAATTCTTCCTGCATTGCGCTCCTCCTTACCTTTGATATTGACAGCAAATGAATATAAAAAAAGTCCCTTCAAGCAGGGACGAAAGTTTCTCTTCCGCGGTACCACCCATTTTAGTTTTCACTCGCTTTCACTCTGCTAACGGAGAAACCGTTTGGACCTACGCAGGCGAACCCTTCAGTCCAAAAGCATCGGGGATGAACTTCAGCCAGTACCGTACAGGATACTCTCAGTCATGTTATCCTTCCCTGTAAGTACGGCAGTTGGCTTACTCTTCCCGTCATTGCCTTTACTATATCCGTGCCCCCGAAAGCTGCCTGTACAATAAATACGCAGCAACAGAGCCCGTTTTTTCAAAAATAAACCAGAAAAAATCTGCGCTTATCAATTAACGACCACTCCTTTTCCCTGGAATGGAATCGTTACTATTATAACATAAGCTTTTATCGGACACAAGAAAAAGGCTTTCTCTGTGCCTTTAACTACCGGAGAAAACACGCCTCTGCCGTGCCGCCTCAAACAGCATCAGTGATACAGCCACGGCGGCATTTAATGATTCAATTTTTCTTTGCATGGGTATGGCAAGGGAAACATCGGCCGCAGCCTTTACTTCCGCCGCGATGCCGCTTCCTTCGTTGCCGACAACCAGCGCCGCCGGTCCTCTCCAGTCATAACTGTCATAGGACAGGCGGGCCTGTGCCTCTGCTGTGATCAAGGGAATCTGCCGGACTTTTAAAGCTGTGGACAATGCGGGAAAAGCAGCCTCAACTACCGGCAAGGCAAAGAGTGCCCCCATGGAAGCCCTTACCGCTTTCGGGTTCGCAGGATCAACGGTGCCGGGCAGCAAGACGACACCGCCGGCTCCCGCTGCCGCAGCCGAGCGCAGCATTGTCCCAAGGTTGCCGGGATCCTGAATTCTGTCCACCACCAGAATCAGACTGTCAGCAGAAAAGACATCTTCCAGCCTGCCGGCCGGTTTCCTGAAAACGGCAAAAATTCCCTGGGGAGTTTCGGTAAAAGAGGACCTGTCAAAGAGTTTTTCCGCCACTCGAAAAACAGGCGTCTCAGCCGGCAGCAAGTCCAGACAGGGACAGTCCTCCCTGCCCCTATCCTCCCGCAGGTAAACGGCTTCCGGAAAAATCCCCCGCTGCAAAAGATCGGCAAGCAGCCTATCCCCTTCTACAGGAACCAAATTCAGCTTTTCCCGGTATTTGCGCTTGCCAAGGCTCCTGTAAAGTTTTAACTGCCTGTTGCTGTTGCTGTTTATAAAGTCCATTGTTCACCGTCCTTTTCCGCCGGCTACTCCAAATACCCGGGGAAAAGCGAAGCCAGAAGCAAAAACTCCTGACTTAAAATTTTCTTGTATTTATTTATTCCAGACTACAAGTTATTCCTCGCAATGCCAACCAGTTCACTGAAACTGTCCGCATCGTTGACAGCCATCTCGGCCAGCATTTTGCGGTTTATTTCAATG
This sequence comes from Firmicutes bacterium UBA3936, assembly GCA_002385745.1. GTDB lineage: Bacteria > Bacillota > Dethiobacteria > Dethiobacterales > Dethiobacteraceae > DTU027. Next base: position 18,464 of record DGEC01000029.1, on the reverse strand, counting down.
CCTGCCCGTTTCAGGCCATTAATCAGCCGGCTATAAGACAGTCCGTTCATCCGCGCGGCCGCATTAATGCGTGCAATCCAGAGCTTGCGGAAATCACGCTTGCGGCGGCGGCGGTCACGGTAGGCATATACCAGGGACTTCATCACCGCCTGGTTTGCTGTGCGGAACAACTTGCTTTTCGCCCCGAAATAGCCTTTGGCGAGTTTTATAACCTTTTTATGGCGTGCCCGGGCGGAGACGCCTCGCTTGACCCTAGACATGGATAAAACCTCCTTGCTTCATTGTATATAGCAGCGTTTAATAAGGAAGCATCCTGGCAACCCGTTTTATTTCGGCAGCGCTGACCAAAGTGCTTTTGCGCAAACGCCGCTTGCGCTTGGGGGCCTTCTTCTCCAGGATGTGGCTGGCATAAGCCCGGCTGCGCTTATATTTACCGCTGCCTGTTTTTTTAAAACGTTTTGCCGCTCCCCGGTGTGTCTTCATTTTAGGCATAGTAGATCCTCCAAACTAATTCGTTTTCGGCGCTAAGATCATAACCATGTTACGCCCCTCTACTTTGGGAAACCTTTCTACTTGAGCCAGGTCCGTCACATCAGCAGCAATCCGGTCAAGAAGTCTATGTCCCAGCTGCGGGTGGGTAATTTCCCTGCCGCGGAACATAACCGTTGCTTTAACTTTATTGCCGCTTTGCAAAAAACGACGGGCATTCCGCAGCTTTACCTGATAATCATGCTCATCAATATTAGGACGGACTTTCACTTCTTTAATGGTAATCTGCTTTTGCTTCTTCCGGGCCTCTTTTTCCCGTTTGCTCTGTTCGAACCTGTATTTGCCAAAATCCATGATCCGGCAGACAGGCGGATTGGCATTTATAGACACAGCCACAAGATCAAGGTTGTACTCTGCCGCTTTTTTCAGAGCATCTTCAATAGGCATTATCCCCAATTGCTTGCCGTCTTGGCCTATCACCCGTACTACCTTGGCACGGATTTGTTCATTTACAAGCAGGTCCTTACTAATTGGTTATCACCTCCGGTACGTTTTTATTGTTGCCTGATTGTTTGGGTTTATATTAAGAAAAGCAGGTGCTTCCACCTGCTTTTTCACACACAATCAGTCTGCATCCGAATAACCCGGGAGGCAAAGCCTTGGGGTGAGAAGCGGTGGCTTCTTCTTGCGCTAAGACTATACCACACAATAATATCAATGTCAACGCAGTTTACCGTCTATTTCCTCTCGTATCCTGGCAATAAAGGCGCCTATGGAAAAAGAACCCAGGTCTCCGGCGCTGCGATGCCGTACGGCTATTTCGCCCGTCTCTGCCTCTTTGTCGCCGAGAACAAGCATATAAGGAATTTTTTGCACTTGAGCCTCCCGGATTTTGTAGCCTATCTTCTCCCGCCGCTGGTCGTTTTCCACGCGAATTCCGGCATTTTTCAGCTCGACAAAAACCTTGGCCGCATAGTCATGGTGTCTTTCGGCAATAGGCAGCAAAATCACCTGCACCGGCGCCAGCCAGACGGGAAAAGCTCCGGCAAAATGCTCAATGAGCAGGGCCATAAAGCGTTCAATGGCCCCGTAGACAACCCGGTGAATAACGGCGGGGCGGTGTTTCCGGCCGTCCTCGCCTATATAGGTAAGGTCAAATTTTTCCGGCATCTGAAAATCCAGTTGTATGGTGCCGCACTGCCAGGTACGGCCGATTGAATCGGTCAGGTGAAAATCAATTTTCGGGCCGTAAAAAGCCCCGTCTCCCTCATTGATGACATAGGGGATGCCCTTCTCTTCCAGCACCTCGCGCAAAGTTGCGGTGGCAGTCTCCCACATTTCCTCGGAACCCATGAACTTCTCCGGCCGTGTTGAAAGCTCCAAATGGTAGTCCAGACCGAAAACGCTGTAAATTTTTTCAGTCAGGTCTATAACACCTTTAACCTCATCCTTAATCTGTGAAGGCAAAACAAAAATATGGGCGTCGTCCTGGGTGAAACTGCGCACGCGCATCATGCCGTGCAGAGTACCCGACAATTCATGCCTGTGGACAAGCCCCAGTTCTCCCATGCGGATGGGCAGGTCGCGGTAGGAGTGAATTCTTGTTTTATAGATTAGCATGGCACCGGGACAATTCATGGGTTTTATTGCATAATCCTGTTCATCTATCCGGGTGAAATACATGTTTTCCTTGTAATGGTCCCAATGGCCGGAATTCTCCCACAGCACCCGGTTCAAAATAATGGGTGTCTTGATTTCATCGTACCCGGCCTTTTGGTGCTCCTGCCGCCAGAAATTTTCCAGTTCGTTGCGGATAACCATGCCCTTGGGATGCAAAAAGGGAAAACCCGGTCCCTCTTCCTGTATACTGAACAAATCCAATTCCCTGCCCAGCCTGCGGTGGTCCCGCTTTTGGGCTTCTTCCAAACGCTGCAGGTATTCGTCAAGCAGGGACTTTTTGGGAAAGGACGTCCCGTAAATACGCTGCAGCATAGGATTCTTTTCGCTGCCGCGCCAGTATGCTCCGGCCAAACTTAAGAGCTTTAGAGCTTTAACTTTACCCGTTGACGGCAGGTGCGGGCCGGCGCAAAGATCAACAAATTCCCCGCAGCGGTAGCAGCTGATAACGGCATCCTCCGGCAAATCGCGGATAAGTTCAACTTTATAAGGCTCGTCCAGGCTGTTAAAATAAGCAATGGCTTCTTCCCTTGCCAGCTCAAACCTTTCAAAGGGCAGGTCTTCTTTAATAATCCTTTGCATTTCCGCTGCAATTTTTTCCAGGTCGGCGGGGGCAAAGGATTCTTTGGGTTCAAAGTCATAGTAGTAGCCGTCTTTGATGGCAGGGCCGATGCCGAGCCTTGTTCCGGGGAAAAGTCTTTTCACGGCTGCGGCAAGGATATGGCTTGTGGAGTGCCAGTAAATCTCCCTGCCTGCCTGTTCATTAAAAGTTAAAAATTCTACCCGGGCGTCTTCCTGCAGCTGAAATGATAAATCACAGACAACTCCGTTTACCAGGGCAGCAAGAGCCTCCTTTTTCAGCCTGCCGCCCAAGTCTTCAACTATATCAGCAATGCGTGTCCCTGCAGGGTACTCTCTTACTGCATTATCACGCAAAGATACTTTTACCACGCTTCCACTTCCTTTCTCATTAGAACGGCAACATCTAGACTTCATAATAATTGCTTGTATTTATTATGTCAAGCACCCGGCTCTACTTCTGTTTAAACATTATAATATAACATGGATACAATCAAAAACACCCGCTCTTTTTGCCGCAATAAAAAAAAGACGGATAGCCGGCAAGCTTCTATCCTGTCCATCCTGCTTGTTTTTCAAAAAAATTCAACTCATGTTTTTCCCTTCGGGAGTGTGTTTTTTGATCTTCTGACATAATTTGCAACGCTTGCATAAGACCAGCCGGTCTTCAAAAACATGCTGCAGCGTATCTACGGCTTTGGGGTAGTGCAGATAAACATCTCCGTGTAAAACAATGCGCTGGGGGGCGGCAATAACCAGCGCGCTTACCAGTTGATCATCCTTGCTGCCTGTTAGATCATCAAAACTTTCCCACTGGATGTCGCCGGGCATCAATGCAGGCTGGAAAGCATGGTCATAAAACAGGTAACTGCCGTCATCATTCAACACAACATGAATCTGCTTTGTTTTGGGATACTGGAGAGAAACAAAATATTTCAGCAATTTGATAAATTCCTGGTATTCCTTTTCCAGTAAAAAGTCATCTACAACCAAATCAAGCGTTTTGCGCAAATATTTAAGCCACATCCTTAAGCGAAAGCGAATCAATCCATCTACATTTACATAATCGTAATGACTTATATAATCCTGCAGGCACTGCTGTACTTCGGCAAATACCTGCCCTCCCTCATCTTTGGCCGGATCGGCAGCATACCGCCTCAGCGCCAAATTCTCAATATAATCCCTTTCCTTTTGGGGAAAATAAAAATAATTATGGGCGATATGTTCCCTTAAAAAGGACAATGCCTCCTCCTGCAGCACGTAAGCCGTAAGACCTTTTGCCAAAAACCCTTTAAAGGCGGTTTTTCCACCATAATCACCCAGCCCTGCATCAGCAAGCCGGCAGAAAAGGTGCGACCAAACCTTGCCTGTTTTTTCCTCCAAACTTACCCGGTACCCTGCTTCATGAAAAAAAAACATGCACTCCTGAAGCTTTTCTTTCAGCCCTGAGGCAACATGTTTAACAGCTATCACCATAAGTGCCAATGCTGTCATCTCCCTTCCCTAGTATTATATGTTCGGGGAAATATTTGTATACTTTAGGGCGGTTGCAAGCGCAAAAAGAAGACGTGCCGCAGCACGTCAGCAACTAGCTTTTGGGCCTGAAAGTGGCACAGTCCGTTTCCTCCGTATCGGCAGCATTGGGGGGCTGGATTTCAATGCTCGATGCCAGGCACTGGTCACCGGACTCCCAGTATTCACAGGTATCGACACAACATTTTACCCGGCTTATGGGTTCCGATTCCTTGCTTATGCGCATGGTTTTTAACCTCCTTGTCAGTATAATTCTGACCCTAGCTTTTGTTCCATGAACCCTTTTTATACCTGCCAAAGAATTTCAAGAACCCTTGCCTTTTCTCCGGCTATCTGTTAAAATAGGTCTTGCATCACAACTAATCCGGGTCGTTAGCTCAGGGGGAGAGCACTACCTTGACACGGTAGGGGCCAGTGGTTCAAATCCACTACGACCCACCATAAAAGAAAATAAGCCTGCCACAGCCAGCAGGCTTTCTTTATTTGCCAAATGCTTGCCCCAATTCTTCCCTTCCACACTGCGCCTCAAGCTTCCCGGGGCGGCGTTTTTTGCACAAGGGCTAGTATGCCCTTTCTTTTTTTGTAATGTAGTCATACTGCAGGTAGACATCGGCCGGCCTGTCCTGCAGGTAAAGATAATGATAAGGCTCATAGGGCTGCCGACGCGTCTTTGCATAAAGGTCCAGGGCTTCCCTGCGGCAGCGCCGGCAGCTCCGCAAGGGTATGCTGACGCAGAAAATTTTTGCATCGCCCTGCCGCGCTCCCACAGCCTCCGATTCTATCAGCAGATAGCCCGGGCAGTCAGGACAATTTATTAGAGTTTCCGTCTGCTGTTCATGAATCTGGTCCGTATCATAACTTATGTAGCGGCTTTTTCTAAAGAAGGAGTCTGCTTTTTTCCGGGCTGCCGCCACCAGTTCCTGCCGCCGGCTGAAAACATAGTTCAGCCGCTGTACGGTTTCGGCCAATTGTTTTAAACGGGCGGGGTTTTCTTTCGAGTATTCCTCCTTATAATCCGGCTCATAAAGGTTGGAGTAGTCAATGCCTGCCATGGCCATAATAATGCCCATGTTGACATAGGGCAGCGCCGTCTCAACGGAATAGCCCCCTTCCAGTACGGCAATGTCGGGAGCCAGTTTTTCATTCAACCTGGCATAGCCGCGGGCGGAAAAAGACATGTTGGCCAGCGGATCGGTATAGTGATTGTCCTGTCCCGCAGAATTGACAACTATTTCCGGCTGAAATTCTTCCAGTACGGGAAGCACCAGGTTGTCAAGGACAAAAAGAATCCCTTCGTCCGTTGTCCCCGGAGGCAGCGGTACATTCAGGGTTGTTCCCTGTGCCAGCGGGCCGCCGGTTTCATCGGCAAAGCCGCTGCCGGGATAAAGGGTGCGCCCGTCCTGATGAAAGGATATAAACAATACATCGGGGTCATGCCAGTAAATATCCTGCGTTCCGTCTCCGTGGTGGACGTCTGTATCAACAATGGCAATGCGCTGCAGGCCGTATTTTTGACGTAAATACTCTACCATCACCGGTTCATTGTTAATATTGCAAAAACCGCGATTGCCGTGGACCACGCGCATGGCATGGTGTCCCGGCGGCCTGATGAGGGCGAAGCCGTTTTTTATTTTTCCTGTCATAAAAGCATCGGCAAGCACCAGCGCACCGCCGGCGGCAATCCGGTGGGCTTCTCCTGCCTGTGCTTCAATATCGGGCACACAGAAATGAACCCGGGCAATATCTTTAAGTTCCGCCAGGCGCGGCTGGTACTGGACTATTTGCGGAAGGTCCATAATTCCTTCCTCAAACAACTGGTCCCTGGTATAAAGAAGCCTCTCCTCCCTTTCGGGATGGGTGGGTGAAATAGCCCAGTCAAAGGCCGGAAAAAATACCAGTCCTGTTTTTTCACTTTTCTTTTTCATGCCTGCACCCCTTTGAATTCATCTATCACACCCGGGGCAATTTGAATACCGATATCAAACAGTTTGCCGCAGGTCGTCCAACCCCTGATGATGTTAAACTGTTCTTCCCGGAAAAATTCATATCTGTCTGCATACTGTCCGATGCCCCGCAGCCCGGCAATCCTTTGCAGCTGCTGCAATGCCAGTTTCTTTGCATCCTCCAGCCGGAAATGATAGCTCACCTCGCCTGCCAGCCCTTCCCGGTCCAGGTGGTAGGTCCCGTTTTCCGTATCTACATGCAAGAGCAGGGAAACGGTCGGCCTGGCTACTGCCGCCCCCAGGGCGTTGGCTACCGGAGAATAGGCATGAACAAAGCTTTCGCAGTTCAGCCGCCCGGCCAGTGCAGGCACAAATGCCCCGGCAGCGGCCCCAATCCCCACGATACGGTCCGCTTTCACCTTCTGCTTGTTGATTATTTCCCAAATCCTGTATGCCGGCTCCTGCTCCCAGGCTTTGAACATTTCTTTTATTTCGGCCGCAAGACGCCCTGTTACCATGGCTACAACGGACTCTGCCAACTCTTTGACTGCCATCCCCGCCTGGCGGGACACCTTGCCCAGGGCCTCCTCCGAGCTGGAAAGACTGCCCAATATACCGCCTTCCAGGTAGTTTACGGCATCGGTAGGAGTAGCGGCGGGGCCGCCAAAACAGGCGGCCGGTCCCAACCGATCCGGCCCAAGTTCAATATCCTTCCCCGTCCAGCGGATTGCACTGTCGCCACCCAGGGCAATGGAGCGCACCGCAAAGGAACGAATACTGGAATAACGGCCGCCCAAAATTGCGCCTTTGGAAGCATGCAGCGGTTGTCCCTGCAGGATAAGAGCCAGATCGGAAGTCGTCCCGCCAATGTCTACAACAACAGAAGTCCGGTTGTCACGGGTTAAGGCAAAGGCTCCCATGACGCTGGCCGCCGGCCCGGAAAAAACAGTCTCACAGGGATGAGAAAGCGATGCCTCAAGGGGCATTGTGCCCCCGTCGGCTTTCAGTATATCAATGGGACAGACAAGTCCTCTTTTGCGCAGGGCACTTGTAATATCGGTAGCAAAGCCCTTCCATTTGTCCATTGTCGCGGCAGTGTAATATGCTGTCACAGCCCTGCGCAGAAAGTTCAGCTGCCCGGAGACCTGGAAGCCCTTTACCACCCGCAGGTCAGGAATCCTTTCCTGCAAAATTTCCGCAGCCTGCCGCTCATGGCTGCTGTTCCTGCAGGAAAATTTCCCAACTACCGCTGCCGTGCGGAAGCCGGCCGCTTTGATTTGCCCGGCAATTTCCACAATTTCCTCCCTGTCCAGAGGCTCCGTTATTCGCCCGCGAAAATCTATGGCCCCTTTAAGAAAATAGGCCGAAGGGAAGAAATTCATCCGCCGCAGATTAAGCCCCGGTCCCGGTATTAAAAGCAGTGCCGTCTTCTCCTCCTGCCCGGCAGCCAATAGGTTGGTAACCAGGGTGGTGCTGAGCACAACACGGCTTATTTCCTTTTCCTTAACTCCCCGGAGCAATTCTTCCAAAACAGCAATGATTGATTCCTGCAGCTTCCGGGCGACCGTCGGCTTCTTGACAGTATTCAGGATGCTTCCCTCATGATAAAGCACCCCATCGGTAAAAGTGCCGCCCACATCAATTCCGATCAGCATTCCGCCACTCCCTTTCCTACTGCTGCTCCATTCAACAAGAAAGACGAGGTGGCCATCCCTGCAACAGCCCTGCGGTCCCGCCACCCAGCAAGATCAGGATGAAAAACAAATCGGGGCGATATAATTACTATCCGATAAAATGCCCCTCTTTTCCTCCTTTCGAGAAAAAGAAGGGCATTTTCAGAGAAAAAGCCGCCTCGTTTTATGTTTTTAGGCAGCAGATTTTACTGTTCGCTCGGCTGCAGAACAAAAAGCAACTGTCCCTCTTTTACAACCTCGTTCAGCTTGACGCTTACTTCCACCACCTGGGCATCATACGGGGCAAGCACGGCCGTTTCCATTTTCATGGCTTCAATATTGGCAATTTCTTCGCCCTTATGCACTATATCGCCGGGCTTAATGGCACCGCGCTGCGGGTTGCCCAGGCGCCAGAGAGTGCCGTTGATGGGAGAGCCCACTTCATTTTCAGCCTTGGCCATGCGCACCTCCGTCTTTTTCACCCGCGGGGTGTGCACTGTGTAAACGCGCATTTTATTGTTGACACGCATGATTACGTGAATAATCCCCTCGTGTTCAGCACCGATGGAGACCAATTCAATGCAGAAGGGCTTGCCGTTGATTTCAAATTCTACTTTGTCACCGGTTTTTTTCAAGCCTTCCCGCCAGACATTGGTAGGCAGGACATACGGAGCCTCACCAAAGCGCTCCTTGAATTTCAGATAATCCAGCGCATCCTTGGGATGCATCAAATAAAGGATGAATTCACTTTCATTGGGTTCCCTGCCCAGCTCCTCCGCCAGTTTTTTTCTTTCTGCCTCCAAATCTTCATCGGGCAGCAAATCCAGCGGAGATTCCTCCTCGCGATTGGCCATGGCTTTCTGCCATTCCCTGCCAAAGGCGCTTTTGTAAACCCATTCATCCGGCCAGCCCATGGGGAGCTTCCCGTACTGGCCGAGAAGCAGGTTCTTAAAATCCCCGGGAGCATTGCGGAAGAGTTTCAGCAGCTCCTGTTGTTCATTTTCATCCATGGCGTTAAAATCCTGGTTTTTTGCAATAACAAAGCGTTCCAGCAGGGAGGTTAGATGCTTTACTCCCGCTTCCCCCCTTGCCTTTGCGTACCTGTTGACTATTCCGCTGCAGGTAGTCCAGGTAATTTGCGAACCGGGAGTAACATCAAAATATTTAATAATTTGATTGTAAAGGGACATGACCTTCAGGATCGCCGGCATCAAATGCAGAAATCCGCCTTTTTCAGCCTGTTCAAAGGAACTGGGGAAAGCTCCGCCCGGCATTTTATGGCGCAGGACGTTGTGGTCTGACCCTTTGAACGGAGATTCTGCCCAGTGATACTGGTTGATCCATTCCCTGACTTTCTGGACGGCCGCTTCAGCTTCCCGGCGGTTAAGATGGACGGGAATGCCCGATTCTTCAAGATAGGCCTGCACTGCCAGCATAGGAGCCTGGCCGTAGAAACGGGTCAGGGAATCTTCTTCTACGTCAAGGATTTTTGCCCCGGCGCGGGCCGCCGCCAGCAGCGCGGGCAGGGCCAGGCCGTCGGTGGCATGGCGGTGATACTGAATAACCATGTCCGGATAGGCCTGCTTTATGGCATCCACCAGGCTGCCAATCCTTGCCGGGCTGCCGACTCCGGCCATATCTTTAATGGTCAGAATTATCTCCTCGGTACCTCCGCACAAGGCTACAATATCTTTAACCACACTCATATAGTATTTATTGTCGGCCCAGTCAGCCTGGGTAAAGGATATGGCGGGCGAAAACAACCTGTCCCTTTTCATGACCACTTCCGCGACAACCCTCATGTTGCGGATGTCATTAAGGAAGGAAAAACAGCGCCAAACATCTATATCCACATTGCGGACCACATGTTCAATAACGTTTTTCGGATAGGGACGGTAGCCCCATAAATTAGTTTCCCTGACCAAAGTCTGCAGCAGAACATTTGGCATTTTCTCACGCAAAAACAGTATTTCATCAAAGGGACTTTCACGGCGGTTCATGATGCCAACATGCCAGCGGGCCCCGCCGTGGCATTCTGCGCTGAACAAACCCATGCGATTGTAGTATGGAGCCAGTGTTGCCAGGTCGTAGTAGCGCAGGCGGTTTTTATAATCCGACTGCCCGGCATCCCTCATTCCCGTGGATGTAAAGCAAACACCGGGAAGGGCGCGGACACGGTCCACTATTTCACGCGGTGACATGCCGGGAGTAACAAACAAAACGTCGCTCATAGCCATTCCTCCTTACATCCAGTCTTGGGGGCCGAGAGCCGAAATCTCTGCTACATACTTTGCCACTTTGAGCGCTTCGTCTTCATCATCTTTTTCCACAAAGGAAGAAATCAAATCCGCCATATTTTCTTCAATGAAACGGGTGGAAAATTCGCCTTTAATAAACAAGGGATGCCGGATAATACTTAAAAGAAGCGGTGCTAAGGTTTTGACCCCTTCTACACGCAGGTTCCGGCTTAAGGAACGGTCCATAACGCGTATGGCATCGGCCCGGTCGGCACCGGCAGCCATAATCAGCATTAAAAGCGAATCATAATAAGGAGGTATCTCCGCCCCTTCATAGACTCCTGAAGAAATTCTCACACTGGGGCCGTGGGGCTCGGCCAGGCGCGTCAGCCAGCCGAAAGAGGGATTAAAGGTTCTCGGGTCTTCAGCATTTAAACGAACCTCCAGCGCCCAGCGGTTGGGATGGATGTCTTTTTGCGTGAAGGGGAGTTTTCTGCCTTCAGCCACGTCAATCATGATGCCGACGATATCAAGACCGGTAATTAATTCGGTAATGCCGTGTTCCACCTGCAGGCGGGCGTTTACTTCCAGGAAGTAGTACTTGCGGGTTGCCGAATCAAAAAGAAATTCAACAGTACCGGCATTTGTATAACCGATAGCCTTCATCAGTGCAACTGCTTTCCGGCACATTTCCTCCCGCAGTTCGGGAGTCAGCGACGGCGACGGGGCTTCTTCGATAATTTTTTGATTGCGTCTCTGAATAGTGCACTCCCGCTCGCAAAGATGTACCACATTGCCGTGATTGTCAGCAACTACCTGAACCTCTATATGGCGCCCGCGTTCGATGTATTTTTCCACCAGAACCTTATCGTCGCCAAAGGATTTCTTTGCTTCCGAACGCACCCGGGCCAAGGCCTGGGGCAACTCGCTGTCTTTTTCAACCTTAACCATCCCTTTGCCGCCGCCGCCGGCGGAAGCTTTCACCATAATGGGGTATTCTATATTTTCTTCCTTCATCCAGCGTATGACATCCTGGGCGGACTTGACGTTGATTATACCGGGGATAGTTGGAACGCCGGCTTTTTCTACAACGGCTTTTGCCTGGATTTTATCCCCCAAAAGGCTGATAACTTCCGGTGAAGGGCCAATCCAGATCAGACCGGCATCCTGCACCCGGCGGGCAAACTCAGCGTTTTCCGCTAAGAACCCCCAGCCGGGATGAATGGCGTCGGCATTGCTTTTCTTGGCTGCATCAATAATTTTATCCATATTAAGATAAGACACACCCGGAGGCCCTTCCCCGATGTGAACGGCAAAATCGGCTGTTGTTACATGGTGGGCCAGACGGTCGGGCGTACTGTAGACGGCAACAGTGGAAATTTTTCGGTCTATGCAGGTATGCATGATCCGGACGGCCGGCACACCTCTGTTGGCAACAAGGATTCTTTTGATTCTCTGCACCATTTCCATTACCTCCCATCTCAGTAGTAAGGCATGCTGTCCCGGTTCCACCACGCCGAACTGAATATTAAAAAAAAAACCCGACGTGCGTGGTAAACGAAACGTCGGACCACTTGTCAACATAATACTGCGGCCTTCTCCGTCTTCCGGCGGCTTATCGTTTTTTCGCTGCCGCTTTAGTCATAAGCGGCAACCCAGGGAAATTTCGTCTACCGTGTACTTGCATGGCAATGACACTGTAACTTCTTTTCTTCTAAAAACTTTTTCTATTTATTGTACGTTAAAGAAGGCAAAAATTCAAGCTGTACAAAAGAATTTTTTTTTGCATGGCAACAAGCGGCAAATACAGCGCATTTTTGCAGTGCATAAATCTCCGGCGCTGAAAAATAATAAGTTAACAAGTCTAATCAAGCACAAAGGGGGCGGACAGATGAGGAAAAATAAAAAAACAAAAGGCTTCCTACGCTCTAAAGCAGTGGAAAGACATGATACTGCCGCCTGGGCCGATATGAAAGAAAACAAACCTGTTTCCAAGGTAAGCAAGCCCCACGAAATTGATGTCAGGAATGCCAAAGAATATGTTGACAGCAACCAGAAATAAAAAAGAAGGCCGTCAAGCCTTCTTTTTTTAAAAAAGCGGTGCCTCGGAAAGCCTCCTGTACCTTTCGCCCCTCTCACGGGCATGCTGCTCGGCAAGTTTAAACATTTCCAGTGCCCTTTCCGGGAAAACATTCATCAGCTGGGAGTAGCGGATTTCACCCTGTATAAACTCCTTGAACCCTTTTGTTTTAATCTTCCCGGAGTCAAAGATAAAAGGGTTTTTCCCCTCCTTGCGCAATTCGGGGTTAAAGCGGTAAAGATGCCAGTAGCCGGCGTCAACTGCCTTTCTCTCCTCCTGAATGCTTGTACCCATCCCCGTTTTAATGCCGTGGCTGACACAGGGAGCATAGGCAATCAATAAAGACGGTCCGCGGTATTTTTCCGCTTCCGTCATGGCCCGCAACGTCTGGTTGTAGTCAGCTCCCATGGCAATCTGGGCAACATACACATTGCCGTAGGTCATGGCCATCAATCCCAAATCTTTTTTGCGGGTTTTTTTACCGGCCGCATTAAGTTTGGCTACGCAGCCGGCAGGGGTGGCCTTGGAGCTTTGCCCGCCGGTATTGGAGTAAACTTCCGTATCCATAACAAAGATATTAATATCTTCACCGGATGCCAGTATATGATCCAGGCCGCCGTAACCGATGTCATAGGCCCAGCCGTCGCCGCCGATACTCCACACAGACCTTTTGACAAGGAAATCCCTGCGGGCGGCAATCCGCTCAAGCAGCTCATTGCCGTGGCCATATTGGTCAAGCAGAAGAGCCACTTCCCGGGAAGCTTCCTTTGAAGCTTCTCCGTCATCCTTTACTTCCAGCCAGCGGCCAAAGGCTGCTTTTATTTTTTCGGGAAGGTCCTCCTGCAACGCCTGTCGCATCAATTCCGCCAATTTCTCTCTTGCCTGCTTAACCCCAAGCAGCATTCCCAGGCCAAATTCGGCCGCATCCTCAAACAGAGGGTTTATCCAGGCCGGTCCCCTGCCCTCCCTGTTGACGGTATAGGCAATGGAAGGCGCGGAAGCCCCCCAGATTGAAGAGCAGCCTGTGGCATTGGAAATCATCATCCGGTCGCCAAAGAGTTGTGTCAGCAGGCGAATGTACGGGGTTTCCCCACAGCCCGGGCAGGCACCGTTAAACTCCAAAAGCGGCCTGATAAACTGGATGCCTCTTACAGTTCCGGGATCTACCAGTTCGTCCTTTTCCGCAAGCGTCAGGGCAAATTCCCAGTTCACAGCTTCCCTCTTCATTTCCTGTCCGGCCGGTACCATAATCAATGCCTTGCCTTTGGCAGGACAAACATCCGCGCAGTTGCCACAGCCGGTGCAGTCCAGGGGAGCCACCTGTACCTTGTATTGCAGCCCCGCCAGCTTTCTGCCCGCCGCCTCTATGGTCACAAAGCCTTCCGGCTTTCCTGCCGCTTCAGCCGGTGTTAAAAGGAACGCCCTGATCGTAGCATGGGGGCAGACATAGGAACAGCGCCCGCATTGAATGCATTTGCCGGGCTGCCACTGCGGCAGCAGGGGGGCAATGCCGCGTTTTTCATAAGCCGTTGTTCCAAGGGGAAAGGTGCCGTCCTCCCTGCCGCGGAAGGCGCTGACCGGCAGTTCGTCGCCCTCCTGCCTGGCCATGGGCCGCTGAATCTCCATAACAAAGTCCGGTTCATCCCTTGCCGTCTCTTCCTTTGGAGAGGCCGCCTTACCCCAGAATGCCGGTATCTCTACCCGCTGCAAAGCCTCCAGGGCATTGTCAACGGCCTGCCGGTTCATTTTTACAATATCCTGCCCTTTTTTGCCGTACAGATCTTCAATAGCCCCTTTAAGCCTCCGCAGCGCTTCAGCAATGGGGATAATCCCTGCCAGGCGGAAAAAGACGGCCTGCATAACCATGTTTATCCTGTTGCCCAGACCGGCCCGGTCGGCAATGGCCAAGGCGTCTATAATATAAAATTTTGCCTTTTTTAAAGCCAGACCGCGCTTCAGTCCGGGCGGCAGCTTCTCCTCCAGTTCTTCCGGAGACCAGGGGCAATTCAGGACAAAGGTCCCGCCTTCCTTCAGGCCCTTTATCAAATCGTACTGCCGGACAAAGGATTTGTTGTGGCAGGCAATATAATCGGCTTCATAGACAAGATAGGGGGCTCTAATGGGTTTTTTGCCGAACCTTAAATGAGAAACCGTTGTCCCGCCCGATTTTTTGCTGTCATAGGAAAAATATCCCTGTACATAAAGGTCGGTTCCGTCACCGATTATTTTCAGCGCCGTTTTATTGGCTCCCACCGTGCCGTCAGAACCCAGCCCCCAGATTTTGCAGCTGATGGTTCCCGCAGGCGTTGTATCAATTATTTCTTCCTCGGGCAGGGAAAGATGAGTAACATCGTCTTTAATGCCGATTGTGAAACGGTCCCGCGGTTTTTGCCGCTTAAGGTTCTTAAATACGGCCAGAATCTGTGACGGCCTGGTATCCTTGGAAGACAGTCCGTACCTGCCGCCGACCACAAGTACTCCCCGCCTTTTTTGCAGGGCTTTGCCAACATCCAGGTACAGGGGTTCCCCGGGCGCCCCCGGCTCCTTCGTGCGGTCCAGCACCGCTACGACCTTAACGGTTGGCGGCAGGGCGGCAAGAAAGCGTTCACAGTCAAAGGGACGGTAGAGGTGCACCTTCACAACACCCACCTTTTCCCCTTTAGCCAGGAGGTAGTCAACGGTTTCGTAAACAGTGTCGCAAACGGAGCCCATGGCAACAATTACCGATTCGGCGTCCGGGGCTCCATGGTAGTCAAAAAGAGAATACTTCCGCCCGGTTATTTCCCCCAGCCTGTCCATGTAGTCCTGAACAATATCCGGAACGGCATTATAAAAAGGATTGGCGCTTTCCCTCTGCTGGAAATAAATATCAGGGTTTTGTGTCGTACCCCTGACTTTCGGCCGCACCGGACTGAGGGCTCTTTCACGAAAATCCCAAACAGCCTGCATATCAAGCAGTTCTTTCAATTCCTCGTAATCAATGACAGCTATTTTCTGATATTCATGGGAAGTCCGGAAGCCGTCGAAAAAATGAATAAAGGGTACCCTTGCCTTAATGGCGGACAGGTGGGCAATACAGGCCAGGTCCATTACTTCCTGGACACCTGCGGAGGCCAGCATGGCCACGCCGGTCTGGCGGCAGGCCATCACATCCTGATGGTCACCAAAGATAGACAGGGCATGGGTGGCAATGGACCGGGCAGTTACATGCAAAACCCCGGGCAAAAGCTCCCCCGCCATTTTGTAAAGACCGGGAATCATTAAAAGCAATCCCTGCGAAGCCGTATAGGTGGTACTCAGAGCACCGGACTGCAAGGCTCCCCGCATGGCACCGACAGCCCCTGCCTCCGACTGCATTTCAACCACTTTAACCCGCTGTCCGAAAAGGTTTTTTTTGCCGTGCGCCGACCATTCCTCAACTCCCTCCGCCATGGGAGTCGAAGGCGTTATGGGATAAATGGCGGCAACCTCCGTAAAAGCATAGGAAGCGTAAGCGGCAGCCTGATTGCCGTCCATTGTCTCTGTCTTTGCCATATGCATTCTCCTTTGCTGATGTCTTTGCCGTGATACCAGTTTTATTGTATCCGTATAAAGCAGGGAAATACAAAAGGCAAGCCGCAAAAAGCTTGCCCTTGCTAAAATCTGCAGACTGAAATCCGGCGCATTTATTTCCGGCAATGAATCCTTGCCGCTGCCCGCACAAGTGAACTGTCAGCCTTAATCTTCAGCGGGAAGGCAATAAGATCAAAGGAGGGAACGTCCAAAAGCCTGCCGAGATTGGTCAGATTCTCCAGGATAAAAATCTTGTTTCCCAGGAGAAGCTTATGGACGGGGAAGGGGTATTTATCCGGTGAGGGCAAATCCACCCCCAGCATTTTTATCTTCTTTCCCAGCAGGAAACGGGCAAATTCCGGGTCTACCACCGGGTGGTCCCGGTAATATTCCGGCATGCCGTAAAAGCGGTCGTGCCCTGTATAAAGAAGCACAGCACTTCCTTCCTTGATCCGGGCTTCGTATTCGGCTACTGTCTTTATTACCGGCTGCCCTCTAACATCCAAAACACACCCCTCGCCGATAAAAGACTGCAAAGGCAGCTCCCCGATAAATTCCCGGCTTGTCAGTAAATGCATGGGAGAATCAAGATGTGTACCGGCATGGGAATTGGTCTGCAGCCTGTAGCTGTTGTAGCCGTGCACGCCTAAATAGTGGGTCTGAAACAGTTCCGTTCTAAGATCCCCGGGGTAAACGGGCATGTTTTCCTCGATTGTCTGTGACAAATCAATTATTCTTTCCATTGCTTTGTCCCTCATGTTTTTTACTTACATTTTACAACAGCACTGCCTTCCCGGCAAAACTTTTTCCCCGCAGCGGCGCCCCTTGCTGCAAGCCGCAAAAGGAAAGCGGCCGGCGGCCGGCGAATTTACAACAAAACAAACTTTGCAAGTTTATTCTCAAACAAAGGAGCTGTCAAAATGCCGGTAAACAGGCGCCTAAATAAGGAGTATTTATTAGAATTGGCAAGCAACTACACAAAGCAGTCGGAGAAAAACCGCCTGCCTGCGGATAAGAACGGGAAAGATTCTGATCCGGCAAAGAGAATATTTGAAGAACCGCTTTTGGGGGTAGCGGCAGCCGATGATGAAACATTTCAGGCACTGCTTGCCCCGGAAGCAATCGGCCCGCATTTCCTGCCGCCCTCAGAGTGGCTGCCCGGCGCCAAAAGTGTTCTCAGTTTCTTTTTGCCCATGTCCAAAACAGTAAAAGAAACAAATGCCGCGGACAAAGAACTGCCCTCATTCGCATGGCTGTATGCCAGGGTGGAAGGCCAGCAGTTTATTGATGCCCTCAGCTCCTGCCTGCGCGATGAAATTAAAAAAGTCGGTTTCCGGGCCGTCTCCCCGTCACTTGATGAGCGCTTGCAATTAAATGTCGCCGCACCAAATTCACCAATTCCGCCTTTTAGCAGCAACTGGTCGGAGCGTCATATAGCCTATGTCTGCGGGCTCGGCACCTTCGGGCTGCATACCTGCCTGATAACAGAGCGCGGGACAGCCGGCCGCTTTTTCAGCATAGTAACGGACCTGGAACTGGAACCCACAGTCAAAAACTATTCAGAAATACTTGACTACTGCATAAAGTGCGGCGCCTGCCTTAAAAAGTGCCCGGTGGGAGCACTGACGGAAAGCGGCAAGTCAAATACGGCCTGTGCAGCTTTCATGCGGGGGGCGGGAATTTTTCTCAAGCCCCGCTACGGCTGCGGCAAATGCCAGACGGGAGTGCCCTGTGAAAGCGAAATTCCCAAAAAAGCAGGGAGATAAGCCGGACGCACCAATAAAAACTACACCCTTTGAATGAGGAGGGGGTGTAGTTTTCTGAGAAGGGGGCAAAGTTGAAAGATTTCTAACACTTTGCAGGCGCTATAACTCAATATCCCCTGGCTTAATGTTCTCATTTATCGCATCCAACACTTTACGATAACTCAAAATATCCCTCGGCTTCAACACAATCATGTCGTCCTCATTATAATTTATCACAATGAAATGATTAATCTTCTTCACCTTTTTTACACCGACTCCACTAATTCCGCCGGTACCAAGCGGTCCCAGGAATAAACCGCTTACCAAATCCCGGCCAAGTATATTTATCTGTTTCATGACAATATCTTCCCTGCTTAGCTGTGCCGCTCTTATCTTATCAATATCAATGCTGACCTTTTTCCCCTTATTTTTTGGCAGCCTGCTCTGGATGATCACTTTTCGCTCATTGCTGTCCCAAGAAAACGTAACATCCTCGCCTAGAGAGAATAAATCGTGACCGTCAATAAATATTACGTTTGTGCTAATTACACTCTTGCCTTTCTTTTTGCCAAACAACCTCATGCTATTACCTCCCTCCTTTCAAACAAACCATACCATAAACTGGCTATCCTTACAGCAATTATTTATGGTTTTTGCACAATAAAAATACCTCAAATCAGTCAAAAAAACAATAACCATAATCTATTCCCTATTCTCTCGCAATATATTTCTAAGATTATCCTTGATAACATATCTATTAATAGCCGGCCCGAACCTCATTTTATATCTTTTTATGTTGAATACAATAATACCTATAATTTTCCATAACTTTTTAGCATGGTACCATTTTATGCTTTCCCTGTCAACATATCACAACCCGGTAGGCTGTCATTCATGCCGGGTGTATAAACAAAAAAAGCCCCTGAAGGGGGCCAGACTGTAGACAAAGTCACTGA
>DGEC01000070.1 GCA_002385745.1 Firmicutes bacterium UBA3936 | reverse complement strand
AGATGTGTATAAGAGACAGCTCTCTGCGTGATTAATCTTTTCATTTGATTACGGTTAACGGCAGCAGCCTTACCGAGAGGTTGATATTTTTGTGCGGCAGCTGCTGCAGGCACTGCCGCCTGACCCTTTTTAAAACGGCCGAGATCTGGTCGTCATCCAGGTTTGGCAAGAGCAGCAGTACCTCTTTGTGGTTAAAGGAAACCACATCTCCCTTGCGCAGGCAGCCTGTTACAATATTGAGCAATTGCTGCAGGATGGCCTGTTTTTTATCCTGCCGAAGGGGAGTATCAGAAACAATGCCCAGTATGGCTACGGAGACCGGCCTGCCCGTCCGTTCCGCTTTTCTTTGTTCCAGTTTAAGGATGCTGTAAAAAGTTTCCCCCTTGCAGAAGAAAGAGCCGCTCTGTTTTTCTGTTGTTTGCAAAATGTCGGTAATATCGCCGATTTCTTGAGGCGAAGCAATTTTACCGCTTTGAATTTTTTTATAGACGGCCCGCATGGCCGGGGAGGGCTTGACACCCAGGTCCTTATATAACATGGAAGTAATATATTTATAATGCCGGAGGGCCTGCTGGTGCCTGCCTTCCGCAAGCAGGTATTCGATATAGGCAATGTGAAGCTGCTCATCATAAGGCTCGTTTTTCAATACTTTTTCACATAACTTACCGATTTCCTGGTGGCATCCCTTTTCCTGCAGCAATTGTATCAGCATGTAGACAGCTTCCAGGAACATGCGGTGATAGTTATAGCGGACGGGTATTATCCACTCGCTGTAGGCAACCTCGGGCAGGTACTCGCCTTTATAAAGTTCTATTGCCTGGCGCAGGCAGTCAATTGCCCCGTCGGCATCCGCTTGCAGCAGCTTTTCCGCCTTTGCAGTCAGCTGTTCAAATTCCTCGCAGTCCAGCCAGCAATCGCTGCCGGCCGCCCAGCTGTAACAGCCTTGTGAAAATACTATTCTTTTGCACTCTTTGTCATCCAGCACCTGACGCAGGCGATAAATAAAGGTACGCACGGCCCGGCGGGGGCGGCGTAATCACTGCCCGGCCATAATATCTCTGTAATTGACTCTGCGGGAATGCCTTTGCCCCTGTTGGTTAGCAGGTACTTAAAAAGTTCCCACATGCGGTAGGAGCGATTCGTCTGCTCGTTCAGGCTTTTTTTGCCTCTCAGGACAATAAACCTACCGAGCGTATAGATTTTAAGACGGTCATTCGCATCAGACAAATCCCTTGTCTTCTCTTCCATTTCCCCTTATCCCCCCGATAGGATCGCAGACCGGATCTGCCTCTTTAAATATATACCGTATACTTATATAATATAATTTTTTCCATCGATAGGAAATTCCTTCTATCGAGGGAATATTTAACTGTATCGTACATTCTTTGGTATGTATTAAAAAAGTTCTTTTAAAAACAGGATACCGGCAAACTTAAAAGGTGGCAGGCTGGTTTATGAAAAAACCTGCGGTAAAATAAAATTCGGGCGAAATTTTACAATTCACCTTGACAGTAATTGCTTTTTGTTGTAATATTTAGTCATCTATGAATTAGTCATATATGCCTTTTTATCAAGCAGACTTTGAGTATTTCCCCCAATTTGCCTGAACGGCAAGGCCGGTCATGCTTTTTTTTGCTTCTCTGTAAATAATTTTTCGTGTTTTCTATATTTGGTAATCTTTTCTCAACAAGATGATGACAGCAATCCTTAGTTGTGCTAAAATTATTACCGAATGCATAGTCAGAAACCACCGGAGGTACAAGATGCCCGTAAAGTTCACATTTTCCAGTCCCCTGATGAAGTCATGGCTATTAATCCACCAGTCCCACAGGCTGTTGGAAAAGAACGAGAAAAAAGTATTTGCACAGTTTGGCATAACTCCGCGGAAACATGCCGTTTTAATGGCTGTAAAAAGCCTGCCCGCACCTCTTAAAGTTACGGATGTAGCCAAGTGGCTTGATCGCAACCCCAACGGCATCAGTATGCTTGTCGACCGGATGGAAAAAGACGGCCTGATAAGAAAGCTGCCGGATAAAAACGACCGCCGGGCCATAAAGCTGGAAATAACGTTAAAGGGAGAAACTATCTACAAAGAATCCACCAAGGCTATCCGCAAGTTATATGATGATATTTTCCGCCGGAATTTCAGCGAGGAAGAACTGCAGACGCTGTGCAGCCTTCTTGGAAAAGTACAGCGCATCAACTTAAAAATATACGATCCCGAAAGGGTTAACGAGGAACTGCAAATACTGGATGTTTGACACAAGGTTACCCGGATTGGGCATAGTGACGGCTATGCCTATTTTTGTGCAATGAAAAAGATTTATAAACAGAAGGGCTTGTTATATAATTTAAGCAAATATTTAATTCAATTCTGCGGGAGGATGAGCTATGGAAAAATACAAGTATCAATATATCGACGGCCGGTGGAGAGAAGGAACGGGCGCTTATGTGCTGGAAAACCGCAACCCCTATACGGGCGAACTCCTCTATGAGTACCGTTCAGCATCCCGGGCTGACATTGACGATGCCTATGCCGCCGCGTCGCGGGCGCAAAAAGAATGGGCAAAAACTTCGCCGCAGCATAAGCAGCAAATGCTGGAAAGGCTTGCCGCCGCAATAAACGAGTTGCGGGAAGAAGCCTACGACTGCCTTATTGCTGAAAGCGGTTCTACAATTCCCAAGGCGGACTTTGAGATATCCACCTCTCTCGAATTTGTCAAGCTGGCAATGGCTTTCCCGCTGCTGATGAACGGAAAAATAATGCCGTCCAACATTCCGGGCAAAGAGAATTATGTCTACAGGGAACCAAAAGGAGTAATTTGTGTTATTGTACCCTGGAATGTTCCCATACTCCTGGCCATGCGTTCGGTCGTGCCGGCAGTGGCAACGGGCAATGCCGTTGTGATCAAGCCGGCTTCAGATACTCCCGGGTCGGCTTTCTTAATTGCGAAGATGTTTGAAAAAGCGGGCTTTCCGGCCGGTCTTGTCAATGTTGTCGCAGGGCGCGGCTGCGATATAGGAGACTATATTGTTGAACACCCTGTCCCGTCCCTTATTTCCTTTACCGGTTCTACCGAGGTCGGCAAGCGCGTCGGCGCACTGGCGGGTGGGCAGATCAAAGATGTTTCCCTTGAGCTGGGCGGCAACAATGTCATGATAGTTCTACCCGGCGCAGATATAAAGGAAGCGGCAAAAGCGGCGGTTTTCGGTGCATTTTTCCACCAGGGGCAGGTCTGCATGGCCCTGAACCGCATAATAGCCTGCCGGGAGGTATATGATGAATTTGCCCGCGAGCTTGTAAGTATTGTCAGCACTCTGAAAGTCGGAGATCCCGCGGACCCCGAAACCTTTATCGGACCTATTATTAATAGCGGGCAGGCCGATAAAATAGAAAATATCGTCAGGCAAACCCTGGCGGCCGGAGCTGTCGCAGCCCTTGAAGGCAAGCGGGAGGGCAACCTTATTTACCCGTGGATTCTTGCGGGCTGCACCAACGATATGCCGGTAGCCAAAACAGAAATATTCGGCCCTGTAGTATGCCTGATTAAAGCCGCTGACGAAGCTGAAGCCATCCGCATTGCCAATGACACAGAGTACGGCCTGAGCGGAAGCGTGTTTACCCGGGACCTTTACCACGGCATTCAGGTTGCCAGGCAAATACGGACAGGCATGATCCATGTAAACGACCAGTCAATCAATGACGAGCCCCACGTCATGTTCGGAGGCGAAAAGCATTCCGGAATTGGTCGTTTTAACGGCCGGTGGGTTGTTGACAAGTTTACAACTGAAAAATGGGTAAGCGTTCAGACCGGTTACAGAGATTTTTAATCATTCTTTGCATTGCCGCAAGAGAAAGTCAAAAACACCAATCCTGCAAGGTTGGTGTTTTTGCATTAATTTGCCGGATAGCCTAAAACCGGATTATAATTGGGCAGCATTGTCTTGACAAAGGTATAAGTTAAATTATTTTTCCTTCCGGAACCAATTGATTGCTTGCCGGGAAGTAAAGAAACAGTTGAATATCTAATTACTACACACCAAATAATAATTAGAAAAAGAATATTTGATAGAAAAGGCAAAATTAAGCCAATGAAAGGCGGTGCTGCCAAGATGTCAACCAAACAAGCCAACAGACTGATTTATGAAAAATCCCCATATTTATTGCAGCATGCCTACAATCCTGTTGACTGGCATCCCTGGGGTGACGAAACTTTTGACAGGGCAAGGCGGGAAGACAAGCCCGTTTTTCTTTCCATCGGCTATTCTACCTGCCACTGGTGCCATGTTATGGAGAGGGAATCCTTTGAGGACCGGGAAGTTGCAGATGTCTTAAACCGGGTTTTTGTCTGTATTAAAGTTGACAGGGAAGAACGCCCTGATTTGGATCACCTGTATATGTCGGTCTGTCAGACCCTGACAGGCAGCGGAGGCTGGCCGCTGACAGTCCTTTTAACGCCCGACAGGCGGCCGTTTTTTGCCGGGACTTATTTTCCTCCCAAAACGGCACGCGGGCGTTTAGGCCTTATTGAACTGGCCGGGCGGGTGGAGGAACTGTGGAAAAGAAAACGCTCTGCTTTGCTGGATACGGCAGATAAAATACTCTCCGACCTGCAAAAAATCTCCGCCGCAGCGCCCGGCGACATGCCGGGAGAAGAATTATTGCACCAGGCCTATGAAGAATTGTCCGGGCGCTTTGACGCAAAACACGGGGGCTTTGGCATAGCCCCCAAATTCCCCACGCCCCATAACCTTACTTTTTTGCTCCGCTACTATCGGCGGACGGGCAGCCGGGAGGCGCTGCAGATGGCGGAGAAAACACTTTCCGCCATGGCGGACGGCGGCATTTATGACCATATCGGCTTCGGTTTTCACCGCTATTCCACCGACCGCTTCTGGCTTTTGCCCCACTTTGAAAAGATGCTCTATGACCAGGCCATGCTGGCCATAGCCTATCTGGAAGCATACCAGGCAACAGGCAACGGCAAGTATGCAAAAGTAGCTGAACAAATCTTCCATTATGTCGAGCGGCAAATGACTTCTCCTGAAGGAGGCTTCTATTCGGCTGAAGATGCGGACAGTGAAGGGGAGGAAGGAAAATTCTATGTCTGGTCGTTGTGGGAAATTGAGGAAATCCTCGGTAAAGAAGATGCCGCCCTTTTTTCTGCCGTCTACAACATCCGCCGGCGGGGAAATTTTCATGATGAAGCAACAGGTGCCCCAACGGGGCTGAATATTCCCCATATAACTAAACCCCTTGCTGAACTGGCAAGGGGACTTGGCCTGCCGGCCGCAGAACTACAGGCAAGACTCGCCGCCATGCGGGAAAAACTGTTTGCTGTGCGCAAAAAAAGAGTTCACCCGCACCTTGACGATAAAATACTGACGGACTGGAACGGTTTAATGATAGCAGCCCTTGCCCTGGCCGGCAGGGTTTTGCAAAACAGCCGGTATACCCAAACAGCGTCCCGGGCTGCAGGCTTTATCCTGGCAAGACTGAAAAAAGACGGGCGGCTGCTAAAGCGCTACCGCGACGGGGAAGCTGCCTTGCCCGCACATTTGGACGACTATGCATTTTTCATCTGGGGATTAATTGAACTCTACGAAAGCAGCTTTGAGGCAGGCTGCCTGGCTGAAGCGCTTTCTCTCAACCAGACAATGATTAAACACTTTTGGGACCGAAAAAGCGGCGGCTTTTTCTTCACAGCCGATGATGCAGAAGACCTTATTATCCGCCACCGGGAAGCTTATGACGGGGCCATTCCATCCGGCAATTCCGTGGCGGCCTTAAATAACCTGCGCCTGGCCCGCCTGACCGGCAACTTGCGGCTGGAGGAAATTGCCGCAAAAACCATCCGCGCCTTTTCTTCCGGCCTGCGCCAAACACCGCATGCCTATACACAGTTGCTTGCCGCCCTTGACTTTTTGCTTGGCCCCGCCTTTGAAATTGTAATTGCCGGGGACCCCAATGCGGAAGATACACAGGGGATGCTGGCAAAGCTTTATCAGGTTTTTCTCCCCGGCAAAGCTGTCCTTCTGCGTCCCACAAGAGACAGCGGACCTATTTTTGAACTGGCCCCCCATATCCGTAATTATCAGAGCCTCCAGGGAAAGGCAACGGCCTATGTCTGCCGCAATTTTTCCTGTCAGTCTCCGGTGACGGATGCTGAAAGCTTGTTGGAACTGCTTAAAGACTAAAGAATGGGCTCCCGGAATAAAGCTGTTTTCGCATTTTAGGCAGAAATTAATTTGCGGTCCGCCCGGTATGCGGCAGTTTCAGTGTCCCAGGGGCTGCTTCAGTGGAAATTTTCTGGATATATTCAATCACCATATCGCTTAAAGAGCCGAATTCTCCTAAAAGACGGCTTTTTGCCAGCATGGTGTAGCCGTCCCCGCCGGCGGCGTTAAAGTCATTAAGCGCAAGCTTGTACATTCTTTCCGGATCCAGTTCTTGGCCTGCCACCTTAACTTCCCCCACTCTGCTCCCGGGCTCTTTTTCCGGCGCAAAAGTAAATTCAATTCCCGCCACTTGCGGATACCTGCCGCCGGGTTCCGGGTATAACGAGACACCGTGTTCCAGCGCTTGAACAATATCGGAGCCTTCTACTTCTTTTACAACGACATAATTGTTAAACGGCAGCACATTTAAAATATCCCTCTTGGTAATTTCCCCTTCTTTAATGGAGGTTCGGATGCCGCCGCCGTTTGTCAGGGCTGCATCGGCCCCGGTTGCTCTAACCATAGCCTCAGCTACAAGTTTCCCCAGGTTTGTTTCCCTAGTACGCACATGTTCTCTCTCGCCGTCCAGAAAAATCTCTGTCCGGCCAATTACCTCTGATAAATATAATTCGCTCTCCTGCTCTATGCCGGCAATAAGCATTTCGATTTCCCCGTCTCTTTTAAGGCCTGCTTCCGTCCATGCGGGCAAATAAAGTGAAGGGTTTATTTCCCGGGCTATTTTGTTTTCAAAGACAATATCCACCAGGCCGAGGCAGCCACCATACTCTCCGGCCTGCACGATATATACGTCGTTTACAACCATGCCCCCATCCAGGGGGACATGGTAATGGCCTGAGACAATCAGATCGATTCCATCAACTTCGTCAGCCAGCCTGGCACAGGAATCCTCTGTATCCGTCAGGGGAAGATGGGCCAGAGCAATCAGAAAATCACAGTCGTCGCGGAGTTCCTCCACAATTTCCCTGGCGCTTTGTACAGGGTCGTCAAAAAGCAGCCCCTCAACATTGCGGGGATGGGTTTTATGCAAAGTTTCCAGTGTTGTTAAGCCGAATATGCCAACCCTAATGCCGTTCAACTCCTTTACAGTTGAAGGCTCAAGCAGCATGTTTCCCCGGCTTTCGCGAACATTGGCGGCAAGTACGGGAAAACCGGCGAGTCCTGAGAGTTCGCGCAGCCTTTGCCAGCCATAGCCGAAATCATGGTTGCCCGGCACCATGGCATCATAGCCCATGCCGTTCATAATCTTCACAATGCTTTCACCAAGGGAAAGGCTTGCTGCGCTGCTGCCATGGAAAGTATCCCCGGCATCGAGCAAAAGCACATTTTCATTTGTCTCTCTGGCTTCTTTCACTTTTGCGGCCATGTGCATATAGCCCATTGCCGCCTGCTCCTCTTCCCATATTCTGCCGTGAACATCGTTGGTATGGATAATTGTAAGAGAAACCGTCTCACTATGTGCGGGCACTGCTTCTTCATTTAGCGGCAGCGCAATTAGTGCCAGTGCCAGGAGCGCAAGAAAACCAATCAAAAGGAATATATATCTCTTCTTAAAATTAACAAACCCCATTTTAACAACCCCCGTTGCAACAAAGCCGTACCTGCCGTCGCCGTTTAAATCAACGCGGCAGGTACGGCTGCTTTAATATTTACATCCTTATTTAATATGCAGCTCTCTCAATTTCTAAATCAAAGGTCTCCCCATTGCGTTTTATAGTCAGCTTTACCCTGCTGCCGGCTTTGCCCATTAATCTGTACATGGCTTCAACGCCCTTATAATCCATATCCAGAACATTTATGCCATCAACAGCCGCTATGATGTCTCCCGGCTTCAGACCGGCCTTTTCCGCGGGCATTCCCGGCATGCATGCCGATA
The DNA here is from genome assembly GCA_002385745.1 of Firmicutes bacterium UBA3936. GTDB lineage: Bacteria > Bacillota > Dethiobacteria > Dethiobacterales > Dethiobacteraceae > DTU027. The sequence continues at coordinate 9,591 of DGEC01000070.1, read as the reverse complement.
TTACAGGCTCGCCGGCATCGCCTTCATATGCAAAAACGCCTATGTTACCCTCGTTCAGTTTATCGTAAAGAACTTCGTCTTCCCTGCTCCACAGGAATTCGATATAGCTGATTTTCTTATCTGCCATAAAAAACCTGGCGGTATAGCTTATTCCGTCAAAGCCGGAGTCCGGGTTTAATCCGGCTGTAAGTGTAGTGAAATAGTCGCTTGCTTTTCCTTCTACCTGCCAGACATTTTCTGCGATTTTCCTCAGCGTGTTCACATCAGTTGCCAGTTTTGCACCATAATACTCGATCATGTATTCAATCTCTTCGGCAATATCTTCCATGGAAGCATACAGGTCAAAATACCCGTCCATATAGTTGTCTATATAAAGCGCATCTTCTGCCAGGAATCCTATTACCGTTTCTGAATCTCCCCCATTTATCGCCTTAATAAAGCTGCTGATCAGGTCCTTTTCCCCAATGGCATCCTCGGCGACCTGGGAATAGGCAAAGAAAGGCACAAACTCACTTCCGGCCCCCGGCGTTGCCGGTTTTGCAGCTCCTTCACCGTCGGCATCTGCCTTTACCGCAAATAAGTAGGGACCGGTTTCAGGTATTGTTTTATCATAAATGATAAGCGCTACCGTATCGCCTTTTTGAGCGTTTATTCCGCTTAAAGTCACCACTCTCCCGTCGCCGCTTATGATATCCCCGGCCAGCGGTTCTTCTGTATCTCCTATCTTAATCTTGTCTTTTCCCGCCGTGGCTGTAATTTCCGCCGGCAACTTAAATTGAATCCAGCCTTCAGTAAAGTCATCACCCAGGGTATAGGTGAGCGTAAAAGTTTGCTCGCTGCCCGACTTGGCACTTGCCGGGCTCACTTCCAGGATTCCCATGTATTCGGAAGGCACCCTGGCAAAAAGCTCTGCTGTTTCATAAATCTCATCTTCCGTCGGCTGTTTTTCTCCTGCGCCGTCCGCATCAGCGGTGATGCTGAAATAATAGTAGTCCGGTTTCGAGACGTCTTTATTTTCAAGAATCAGCAGCAATACACCGTTTTCCGCTGCCGTAATGCCGCTCAGGCGTACTTCTTTACCGCCATCTGCTATGTGCCGGGGGCCCAGCGCAAAAACTTCGCTTTTCCCTCTGCTGTCTGAAATAACTATTCTGTCCTGATATTCAGTGGCCGTAATTTCCGGCGGGAGATGAAAAATTACCGAGCCATCCGTAAAATTCTCGCCGAGAAAATAGTAAACAACGATTTTTTTAATTATTCCGCTCTCGGCTACGGAAGGTTCAATACCCAGGTAGCCGGTGCCGGTGATGTTTGCCGCCCCCAGAATACCCAGGGCATTGTCAAGAACGGTAATTGCTTCTGCCCTGGTCATGATTTGCTGCGGCTTTAGTGAACCGTCCGGGTAGCCGTTCACCAGCCCGCAGGCGATAACAGCCCCCGTGGAAGCTCTAGCCCATTCGGGGACATCTTCACTGTCGGTGAATCCGGACAAAACAGCAGAATCCTCAGGCCGGGGCAATTCTGCAATTCTGGCTACTATAGTAAATGCCTCCAGGCGGCTGAGCTGTTCATCAGGGCGAATCGTGCCGTCTTCAAAACCTGAGATATATCCTGCAGCTACCGCTCTGGCGATTTCTTCCGCATACCGGTGATCTTCCGGCAAATCGGAGAAATTTACCCGGGTGCTCTCAGTAAAACCGAACGCCCTGTTTGCCAGGGCAATAAACTCTCCCCTGGTGATTTTTTCATCGGGGCTAAAGGTGCCGTCCTCACAGAGTTCCGCCCACCCTTTTTCCAGCCACTTAAAAATTTGCTCCTGCGCCCAATGTCCTTCCACATCGTCCGGCCCGGCAAGCACTTTACCTGCCTGCAATAAAAACAGCGCAATTATTGCCATAATAAACGCAATTCTTTTGCATCTAAACATCCTTGTCAACCTCCCTGTTTTAGAACTGCAAACCTTGCTTCAGCAGCAGTAAAAAGTTTACACCTCCAATCAAAAAACTGAAAAACACTGCGCCTACTCCCATACATCCGGGAATTCGCCTTCTACTGCTACGCAGTAGATCATGTTGTCCGGCGATTTTTTTTGCAGATCCGGCAACTTGAAATTCTGTTTTCCGTCACCGCCGAACCTGGTGCCAATAAGCATATAAAGCCTCGGGTATGCAGTGATATACAATGTTTGACCTGCACAGGCGAGCCAGCCGGCTGGTATTTTACCGTAAGGGAAAAGTCGCACTTCTCCTATAAGTGGACACATAACCGGACCTCCCGCGGTTTTTTCACTTTTTATTGTACAAAAACAGTTTTTATTTACCTCCACCAAATGGATGATTTTTGCGAAAAAATAACCCCGCATATTAGCGGGGCTGTTAATTTTTAACTATATCAACCCTAAGGTCTTTGCCTTTGCTACTGCCTGCACTCTGCTGTTTACCTCCAGCTTGCCGTACAGGTTCACGGTATGTGTCTTGACCGTACTGGCGGAGATGCAGAGTTTTTTCCCGATTTCTTTGTTAGTCATCCCCAGTGCCATATAGTAAAGCACTTCCATTTCCCGCTCAGTCAGTTGCTCTTTCACTTGTTGATTGATAAACGATTTGCCGCTGCCGCCCTTCTCGCTTTCCAGCGCCCGCCTGGCGACAAGATAAAAGGACTGCCGCTTTATATATTCCACTGTCGATGAACTAAAGCAATTGTTTTTCCGGCTTTCAAGATAGACCAAACCGGTAAAAATATCATTATATTTCAGCGGCAGGCAAATGATTGAGATTGCCGGCCTTTTTTTGATATAGTCATCGCCGGCAAAGGGGCCATCCTCCGGTTTGGCGTTAATAACAACTTCCTCGAATGTTCTGCCGGCATAACGAATGACTTTCTTGGGCAAGTGCTCGGACTGTTCCGGGTCAAGACCGGCGGGATATTTTATTGCGGCCCGGCCGGCCCGGCTTTCATAGACCGTTTTTAGCATATCGTCTTCTTCCAGCAGAATGGCACAATAGTCCGCCCCGGTTTCCCGGCAAATCGTGTCCAGAAAATATTTATGAGCATCTTCCAGTGTCAGTGTTTCCAGCTTTTTCTGGTGGTCTTTTACCCTTGCTTCAAAGATTTTTTCCGCTTGCCTGTTATTTTCAGGAGCTTTTGCCTCTTCCTCCACGCTATTTGCTTTGCCTGCAGCATAATCGCTGTCAATCTTGAACTGCCTGCAAACCCGTTTAACTATTCGAACAGCGCCCCATTTGGCAAACAGGCGGAAGGCATCCAGGGCAAAAACACCGGCTATTTTCGGGTTGCCGCTGAAATAACCGGCTGCAAGATAATTAGCCAGCGCCTCCAGTAAAAGGTTGTTTCGCCTTTTTGCGTGTTCAATTGCTTCATTATACAGCCTGGCGGCATCCTGCTGCCGTTCGTGTAAACTTGCAAGAAGTGCCTGTATAAGCAGGTGTTTCCCGAGATGGTTTTCGGGATTTGTCTGCGCCCACTTCTCCAGTGCCTTCCTGTATTTCCGGCAAGCTTTCATCGTCTGCCGCGATACTTCTTTTCCCCTGTCCTTCAAATATTCCAGGCAGACAAGCAGATAGAAAAACACAAAATCCACCTGGGTAATACTGCCCATTACAGATCCTAAATGCCCAATAGACTTTTGCGCCAGTTTATAAGCTTCTTCTGTCTTGCCTGCCAGGTACAGCCTTTGCATCTTCAGCAGACAATAGATCATAGCTTCATTTGTACCCAGGCTTTCAATCTCCTTATCTTTGACCAGCCTGTCCCCGGGTGAAAAGCCCGGCTGCGACAAGATATTTATATGGTCCTTAAACATGGCAAAGGAACGCTTCAGAATGTCATTGTTTATTCTTTGCACATATTTTTCATGCAATTTAAGGAATTTCTCCAGTTCATTTAGGGACTCGCCCGATAAGTATTTCATCTCTGCCAGCATAATCAAAGTGTAGCTGCAGTACAAGTAGTCCCCTGACCGTATTCCGCAATCAAAGGCTCTATAGAGGCAGCTTAAGCTTTCCTCTACGGGAGAAAGCCAGTGAACCACGAATGTGCCAAGGCAAAAATAAGTAGCCGTTCCAAACTGATCATCAGCAAACAGTTCCGCCAGGTTCAGAGAAATATCCTTAAGTTTTTGGGCATTTTTAAAATCGCCCATCACCGTCCCCAGCACCAGGCTGTACGCGGCGTAACCCAGCGGTGAATAGGGAGAATTGCCATATTTCGCCGATAAATTGCCAATCTTAAGCACAATCAAGGCAAATAATTTTTCGTCCGTCATATTGGCTGCAGCAGCCATTATGGTTAATATCTCCAGGGCGGTGGCTATTCTTTTATCTGTAATAAGAGGAGCATTTTTTATAAATTCGAGCCGGCTGCTGCGAAAGAGAATTTTTCCATGCAAGACTTCCCTGGCAATCTGATAGGGAAGCATTTGGCCGTTAATATTAAACCCCAGGAGTTTCAGCGCTTGAAAGCCCAATTCGATTACCTTGCCATGGCTGCCCGCAGAGGAGCACAGGGTCAGGTAGCGTTTAATGATTTCCGTCCGGTCTTCTTTGCTTAGTGCATGCTTTTGCAGTTCTTTAAAACAGTTCTTGGCGGCTTCATAGTTTCCGCAAATAAACTCGCACTCCGCCAGTTCAAGCTTTATTTTCAGGGCATGCTCATAATTTTTTGTCCAGCAGGCTTTTCCCAGCAGTTCCTCGCCCAGCTTAAAAAGCTTCCGGGCATGCTCAAAGGCTGCGGACCGCCGGGCTTTGATGCCTGCAAAATACAAGTCAACAACCAGCCTTTCCCCCGGCCCCCTTTTTTTGATGACATTTTTACATTCCAACAAATGCGCTGTTATCGACAGTAGATTTTCTTCAACATAGACTTTGTCCGGATGGTTCAGAAGTTCCATGGCAATGGCAAAATGCAGCCGTTCTTTTCTCTCAGCTTCTATATGATCATAAACATACTGGTAAATCCGGTCATGAAAAAATTCAAATTCCCCGGCATCTCCTCTTCCGGAATGGTCAAAAGCCTCAACAATCAAACCCGCACGGCACAGGTTTTCCAGGCTGTCTTCCCATTTCTCAATTTTATTCTTGATAATTCTGTCTAAAAGCTGCCGGCTGAAGCGGCTTCCTATACATGAAGCAATCTCCAGAAGCTGCCTTTCTTTGGAACTCAAACATTCTATTTTGCTGCTGATAATATCGGCATTGGCATCCGGGAGCATAACTTCTCTTGCCTTCCCGGAATCCAAACACCAGCTGTTTTTATTGGAATCATGATAAACAGCTTTATTGTCCAGAAGCAGGTTAATCAACTGTTTTATGTACAAGGGGTTGCCTGTGGTCTTTCTGTAAACCAGCCGCGCCAGTTTATAGAGGTCTTGAAAAGACCCGCTGAAAACCTTCCTCAGAATTATTTTCACTTCCTCATAAGAAAGGGGCTGCAGGTTTATTTCCAGCAGGTGCTTTTTGCCGTACAGTTCAGCCAGCATTAATTTTACTTTGTCCCTGTATTTTTCAAGATTATTCCTGCAAGCCAGGATAAGGTACAGGTCATGTTCGTTTAGAGGGGCACTTGCCGCTCTGATAATATTCCAGGAAGGCGCATCGGCCCATTGAATATCATCAACAGCAATGACAAGAGGGTACAATTCCCTTGCGGCAATTGTGATGAATATTTGAAAAGCCTTTTCCAGTCTTCTTTGCAATTTTTGATAATCGCTGTCCTTAATTCCTCCCGAACCGCGCATAATTCTTTGAGTTTGCGGAACAATGCCGGTGATTAATGCGCTGTCTTTTCCCAGTTCTTTGTTTAGTTTCTTTACAAGCCGGTCAAGTTTTTCTCCGGGAAGTGTCAGCATGTGATTTGTAATCTGCTCAATGATTTGAATCACCGGGATATAAGGGCCTTTATCCTTGTACTGTTCAAATTTGCCGTAAACACACACACCGTTTAGTTTTAGCAGGTCCCGGAGAACTCTTTTTAAAAGTGCCGTTTTCCCGATTCCGGCCTCTCCCGCCAATACAGTCACGGCAGAATTGCCTTCCAATACCCTGTCGAATTGCATTTTAACTGCTTCTATTTCATTATCCCTGCCAACCAGAATATTCTGCAGCCGTAATTTCAGTGAATACTCATTTTCCTGCATTCTATCATCTGCCATTCTCATATGCTCAATCCCTTAAACAAAATCCGGCATATTTCTACACATAAGCATTATATCATACTTTCCCCCGCTGGAAAGACGGTGACAGGCGTTAACAAAAACGCCGGGGCCTTTGCCCGGCGTTTTTTACATTTCAACAATCACTTTAGTTTTTCCCGCAGGAGTTTATTTGCCAGCTGCGGGTTGGCCTTTCCTTTGGAAAGTTTCATTACCTGGCCGACCAAATAACCAAGGGCCTTTTCCTTGCCGCTGCGGTAATCGGAGACAGGTCCGGGGTTTTCCGCTATCACCTGCTCCACAATGGCGGCAATGGCTCCTTCATCGCTGATTTGCACCAAACCCTTTTCTTCCACTATCTGCGCCGGCATTTTCCCGCTGGCAAACATTTCTCTAAAAACAGTTTTGGCGATTTTACCGCTGATGGTCCCTTTATCTTGAAGCTTTAAAAGCTCCGCCAGGTGGGACGGCGTCAGTTTTGTCCGGTCAATTTCCACTCCTTCAGCATTAAGCTGCCTGGAAATATCGCCCATCAGCCAGTTTGCCACCGCCTTGGCATCATTGTATTCCTGCAGGGTGGCTTCAAAGAAATCGGCCATGGATTTTGTAGCCGTAATAACTTCGGCATCGTAGGCGGAAAGATTATAATCCTCCATATAGCGTTTTCTTCTGGAATCGGGCATTTCCGGCAGGCTCTGCCGAATTTCTTCCACCCATTCCTTTTCTATCTGCAGCGGCAGCAGGTCCGGGTCGGGGAAATAGCGGTAATCCTCCGCCTCTTCCTTGGAGCGCATTGAGTAGGTTTTCCCGCTGTTTTCGTCCCAGCGCCTTGTTTCCTGGATAATCTCACCACCGGCATCCAGCTCTGCGGCCTGGCGCCTGACTTCGTACTCCAGGGCGCTTTGTACAGCTTTAAAGGAATTCATGTTTTTTATTTCCACTTTGGTGCCTAATTTGCTGCTGCCGGCAGGACGCAGGGAAATATTGGCATCGCAGCGCAGGCTCCCCTCTTCCATTTTCACATCGGAAACACCGGCATACAACATGATGCTTCTTAATTTTTCCAGGTATGCCTTGGCTTCCGCCGGTGAACTTATATCCGGCTCCGAGACAATTTCAATCAACGGAACTCCCGCCCTGTTATAATCAGCCAGTGAGTAAGCGCCGCTTTCGGCATGCACCAGTTTGCCCGCATCTTCTTCCATGTGCACCCTGTTGATGCCGATGCGCTTCTTCTTCCCCTCCGCCTCAATTTCCAGGTAGCCACCGGAAGCAAGGGGCCGGTCAAACTGCGAGATCTGGTAGGCTTTTGGAAGATCAGGATAAAAATAATTTTTGCGGTCAAACTTGGTATAGGAGCCAATGCTGCAGTTCAGCGCCAGGGCGGCCTTTATGGCATATTCCACTGCCTTTTTGTTTAAGACGGGCAGTGTACCGGGCAGGCCAAGGCAAACCGGGCAAATATTGGTATTGGGCGCTTTGCCGAATTCAGTGGGACAGGAACAGAATATTTTAGTTTTGGTGGCCAGTTCGACATGAACTTCCAGGCCGATAACAGTTTCATATTTACTCATGCAGCGCACCCCCCGCTTCTTTTACTGCCGGTTTGCTTTTGGGCAAACCGCTGTTTTGTTCATAGGCATAGGCCGCCTGGAGAACGGTCCCCTCGGCAAAGGGCTTGCCAATTAGCTGCAAACCTACAGGCAGACCGTCCGCAAAGCCGCAAGGAAGGGAAATTGCAGGCAGCCCTGCCAGGTTGGCGGCAACGGTGCAGCTGTCATTAAAGTACATCTGCAGCCGGTCCTCTACGGAACCGGCTTTAAAGGCCGTTGTCGGAGCCGCAGGTGTGAGGATCAAGTCATATCCGGCAAAGGCACGCTCAAAATCTTCCTTGACAAGCGTCCTAACCTTCATGGCCTTCAGGTAGTAATGGTCATAATTCCCGGAGCTTAAGATATATGTGCCGAAGATAATGCGCCGCTTTACCTCGCTGCCGAAACCCTCGCTGCGATTTTTTTTGTAAAAATCATCCAGGTTGGCAGCTGCCATGTGCAATCCGTACTGCACACCGTCATAGCGGGCCAGGTTGCTGGAGGCTTCCGCCGCGGCCAGAATATAAAAGGCCGGCAGCGCGTATTGGGTATGGGGCAAGGATATTTCTTCCGCTTCCGCTCCCAGGGAAACAAAAACATCTATTGCTTTCCGGACAGCCTTTTTCACTCCGTCTTCAATATCAGCGTTAAAGTATTCAACAGGAACGCCTATTCTCAGGCCTTTAATCTCTCTGCCTAAAAAGGAGGTATAGTCGGGCGCTGCAAGTTCTGCGGAAGTACTGTCATTTTTGTCATGGCCGGCAATGACATTCATAATCAAAGCGCAGTCACGAACATCTTTGGTCAGCGGGCCCACATGGTCCAAAGAGGAGGCAAGGGCAACCACCCCAAAGCGGGAAACCCGCCCGTATGTAGGTTTCAGTCCTACAATTCCGCAAAAAGCGGCGGGCTGCCTTATGGAGCCGCCTGTATCGGTACCCAGGGAAAAAAGGGTTTCATCAGCGGCCACGGCAGCTGCAGAACCGCCGGAAGAACCGCCGGGTACCCGGGTCAGATCCCAGGGATTGCGGCTTGTAAAGAAGGCGGAACTCTCCGTAGATGAACCCATAGCAAATTCATCAAGATTGGTTTTCCCCACCAGTATGGCGCCCGCTTCCTGCAGCAGCAAAGCTACCGTGGCGTCATAAGGCGGGATAAAGTTTGCCAACATTTTGGAAGCGCAGCTGGTCAGCACGCCGCCGGTACAAATGTTGTCTTTTAGCGCCACCGGCACCCCGGCAAGCGGCCCCGTGTTTTCACCCTTAGCCCGTTTTTCATCAATCTTTTCCGCCGCTTGCAGGGCTCTTTCCCCTGTTACGGTAATATATGCCCTGACAGATTTATCCACGTCGTCAATGCGGGTCAACACCGCCTCCGTCAACTCCCGGGCGCTTATTTCCCTATTGGCAAGCTTTTCCAGAGCTGCGGCAACAGTTAATTGTTCAAGCATATCTTCTTCCCCCTATTCAATTACACTCGGCACCCGGAACATGCCGTCTTCCACTTCCGGCGCATGGGCCAAAGCCGCCTCCCGGGGCAGGCACGGACGAGGCTTGTCTTCCTGGAAAACATTTTTCTCAGATGAAAGATAAGCGGCAGGCGAAACATTTTCCGTCACGGCACTTCTGATTTTTTCCGTATATTGCAGCATTACTTGCAGGTGTTCCGCAAATTCCTTTATTTCGTTCTCTGTTAATTCCAGCTTGATCTGTTCTGCTATCCGGACAATTTCCTCACTTGTAATACCCATTCTCTTAACCTCCCTCGCTGCAATTCCATGGGCAAATTATACCATAACCGCCCGGAACACGGCAACTTTGAACAGTAACA
>DGEC01000084.1:4031-4183 GCA_002385745.1 Firmicutes bacterium UBA3936 | reverse complement strand
AGATGTGTATAAGAGACAGACATAAGCTGCGTGATTCCACCATTAAATCGGGATTTTTCAGCCGTTCAAGAGTAAGCTTGTAGGTTTTTACAAAGCTGTCAAACATGTTGAACAGCAAAGTACCCTGCTCTGTCGGCACCAGGCCGCCTACT
>DGEC01000084.1:0-3679 GCA_002385745.1 Firmicutes bacterium UBA3936 | reverse complement strand
GCGATTCCTGTATACGGCTAAAAAGTACCGAATCTCTGTTTCTGTCATCTACTCTTACCTCCATTACCATTGAATAGAGATTCGCACGCCCATTATATCATAATGCCCGGCAGTTGAGAATGCTGCAGCCCGGGCCGGTACACCGGCCCGGGAATATGCCGGCAGTTTAAAAGCAAAGAGCTTAAACCTGAATTATCCTGAGGCATTGCCGCTTCCTGCATTGTACGGAACTCATGCATATGCAGCAAAAAAGCTACATACGCATAACTTTTGCCGGGGTGTTCCTGAAAGAGGCACAAGGCATTAAAATTATTATCAAGGGGGAGAAGATATGAGTATTCCTGTCAAGTTTCACCCGTTTGAAAAGTCGGATGCCAAGGCTAACTGGGCGGGTTATACAAGCCCGCGCATGGGATTCTTCAACACTGAAATTCCCGATGTCAACTTCGGGACGGGTTTCCTGGTTGCCACCAGGTGGGGAACAATGGATATCCCGCATATTCACGACGGTGCATTCAACTACTTTATTTTTACCGGCGCCGATTTGGCCAATGTTTTTGAGTCGGAATTTGAGGTTGCCATTTGTCTTGGTGACTCGGCAAAGTCCATGGAAATATACCATATCACAAAGCCGTCCATCGTAGTCGCCCCTCCCGGCGTGGTGCACAGCCCTGTCTATTTCAAAAAAGTTGTCAGGGGCCTCAATACCATGCTGCACTATGTCGGGCACACCACGGGGAGGGTTTACCCCCGCTATGATAAAGACGGCAACGAAGAATGGACCTATGAAAAGGATAAGCCCAGACCATGTGTAAAGGACCCGTCAAAGGAATGCACATTCTGCGGCTTGTGCTTTACCAATCCCGATGAGACAGAGCAGGATGTTATCAATTATATGAAGCCCTATTACGAGAATGCGTCAACTGCGGGCAAGTACAAAGATTGTATTGTGGAACTAAGAAAAGACTACCACAAGCTTGGCGATGCCATAGTAAACCCCAGGTGCGTATTTAAGGGCAAGGAAGATATGCCGGACGCTCCCTTCCAGTTCAGCATCAATATTGTCACGAAGCCCTGCCTGCTTGGTGATAAAGAACCGGTAAGCAACGGGCAGGTAGCGGAATTCCTGTGGTTTTCCGGAACGGATGTCGTCGAGCCGTGGGACAGCTTTGATGCCGAAATCGAAATTATGGTCGGGGATGACCCTGAAAACATGCAGAAGATTACCTTTGACGAGCCGGGAGTCGTAGCAATTCCCCCCGGCAAGTGGCGCGGCGAGATCAATGTAAAAAGAGTGGGCAAGCCTGTCTGCTTCATCCCCTGGTACCCGCATGACAAGAAGCGCTACAGGATTACACAAAAGGTAGTGAACGGGAAAAAGCTGCTTGTTTACGATGACGAGATAACGATTACGGAACCCACTGCCGGGGACGAACTGTTCCTGCAGATCAAAAGGTAGCATAACGAGGGCTTAAACAGCCGGGCATAATATGGGCGGGTGCACACGCACCCGCCTTTATTGTTACTGCAGCCCGGTTAAATGTCGCTTGACCGCATTTTCTATCTCCACCATGAGGGGGAGCAGGTATTTTTGTTCTTCTTCATTCAGCTTGTATTTTTCAATGAGTTCTTTTTCCGTCAGGGCAATTTTTCTTTCGGACATCTTCAAACCTCCCGTCATCAGTATACACCGTATTCCAGAGCCGTTTCTACCATGGCCTGGATATTCTCAATTCTGGCATCACCCAGAACAAGGCAGGGCTTATTGGGCGCGAATATGTAATTGCCGTTAACGGCAACAATATCAAGCAGCTTTTTTACTTCATCGCTGACTTGCCCGGGTGTTGCCGAACGCAGAATGTGGGTATCGAAGAAATGGCTGATAATATGACGCTTGTCAAGTGTTTCAACAACTTTTTTCGGGTCTGCCTTTTCAAAGCCGATATGAACCCTCCCTGGAAGGTCGTTTAGCGCCTCCAGGTGGGGGTCCCAGTTTTCCTCACAGTAAATGACGGCATGAAAACCATGGTCCTGTATCATTTGAATGAGTTTCTTAAATGACGGAAAATAAAACTTGTCAAAATTCCTGCGGTTCATATAGGGTGCCATATGCAGCGGCAGGGTAACCGTATTGATTTTTCCGGGTACCGGCTGCACATTCTCAAGCACGCCTTTCCAGAGAACAAGCATGGCTTCACAGGCATCAAGCACCCATTCCGGCCTCCTGCGGATATCAATGCAGATATCGGTAAAGCTGCGAAAGACATCGGCAATGTAGTCGTACGGGGCCAGGGATAAGAGGGCGACTGCTTCAATATTTGTGCGCTCGTACTTTTCCACAAGCTCAGGAGTCCCCATCCCTATATATTTTTCACTCACAACCTTGTTTGCCATTGCCAGTCTTAACTCACCATACTGCGGGTCCTCTTCAAGGATTCCGAAAATTCTGGGGCGGATAACCTGGGCCCAGAATTTTACCGGATCTTCAATCAGCCGGGGATACTCAGCAAATTCCATGGGAGAATAATTGGGATGCTGAAAAAAACCGTCTTTTCCCGGCACCATATGCCGGTTCATGGAGTAGCGGTGGACGGCTGCCATGGTCTCGGGCATGACAGGAAGATTGTCGCTGTTAATCAGACTTGCCATTTCGTCAGCCGCTTCGAAACAGTGCTTTGGGCTGTAAAGCTCGCAGAACAGGGAATAGCCCTTGTATTGCAGGGCATACTCCAGGCTTACCATGGCGGTGACAGGCACCCTTTTTGGTTTGCGTCCTTCCCAGATGTCAAGCAGCAGTTGATTTCTTTCCTGTTGCAGATTTGACATGCATATTTCACCCCGTTCCTGTTAATTTAAATTTATGTTCATGAGCCGTCGATGTCCTTTTGAAAGTAGCCGCAAAATACAGCTGCAGGCAACTCAGGCTGTCAGGTTCAACGACCGGACCGGTTTACTGCACAACCGCTCCAAGCGATTCTGCAATATGAACGGCCTGCTTTAGATCTATTTTTGCGCCTTTTATTTTTACAGTGCTGAAATCAATCCCGTCAATCTTTGCCCCGCGAATATCGGCATCAAGCAGTGTGGAGTTTGCAAGGATTGCTCCCGTTAAATCCGCATCCCGCAAATCCGCTTTGTCAAGCCGGCAATTGCACAGGTCGGCTTCCACCAGCCGGGCATTGCGAAAATTAATGCCCTTTAAGTCACTGTCTCTTAAACTGCAGTAAGACCAGTCGCCTTCAACTGTTTCCAAGCCGATAAAACTTGCGCCTTCGAAACTGCTTCCCGTCATTTTGCACTGGTTAAACACCGCCATAAACAAATTGCCGCCGGCAAATTTACAGTTTAGGAAAGCGGAATGTTTATGGATTGAACTGCTTAAATTTGCCTGCGTAAAATCACAGTTTATAAACTGGCAGGCAACAGTTGCGGCTCCGGAAAAATCCGCATGTTTAAAGCTGCAGCCGCTAAACACAGCGCCGGCGATTTCTTTTTCGGCGAAGTTTTGCTTGTCAAAGTTGACATCTGTAAACTTCTTTTTGTTTAATCCTGACAGGGAATTGTCCTTTCTTTGCATAACTTTGTTTCCTTATTTTTTATTTACTTGCATCTATTATATAATAAGTTTGGACTTGGCAACAGAAAAAATTAAACGGCGATAGTGTCAAGACACTTTAGG
>DGEC01000090.1 GCA_002385745.1 Firmicutes bacterium UBA3936 | reverse complement strand
TAACCTATGGAATTATTATCCTGAACAGGGGTTGACTTGCTCTTTCATATATTGTATTAAGTGCCTAAGGAGAAAGTATATTGTTTGCGCAAGTATCGGGGGAGGAAGAATTATGAAGAAACTTTGGTTTATACTGCCGCTGGTTTTGCTGCCCTTTCTTGTCGGGCTGTTAATGGACAGGTTAGTGACGGCTGGTTATCAACTTTTAAAATGGTATTTACCCATTGCCATTTTATTTCTGATTTTTTGGGTTTGGGTGGGCTCTCTGTTTGCCAGGTTAAAGATGAAGAAAATTTACAGTTTCCTTTTGGGCAATTCGTTGAGCATCACAGTCTGTATCCTGTATGTCTGGTTCTTTCACTGGCTTGAACCCGCCGCCCGCCTGTCCGGTGGATGGGTAAGATGTCTAGGTTCGTTCGTACAGGTATATGTGCTGCCGGTCATAAATCTCGGGGCGCGTATATGCGGGGTTTTCACGAACCGGCTTGACAGTGATGCTGTTTTACTGTTCACAAACTTCCTGTTAATTGCGGCCTTTTCCGTAGGCTATATCTGCAGATTGCGCCGTTCCTCGTAAAATGGAAACCCGGAAACGAGCAAGAAAGGGCGGCGGCTCGCTTCCAGTAGCCTGATCAGCAAATTCTTGTCTTTGACACCCGGGCGCCTTTCCACGCCTGTCATAACATCAATGCAGCAGGCACCGGTTTGCCGGATTATAGCCGCAACGTTTTCGGCATTAATCCCACCGGCAATAATTATAGGTTTTGACGAAAGACCGATGATTTTTCTGCAAAGGGAAATGTCCGGCCGCATGCCGGCCGCGGAAGCATTGGCCGGCATGCGGGGATCAACAAGCAAAGCACGGATGCCGGTCTGACAGAGCATTTTTACAACGGCTTTGATGTCGGCAGTGCCAAACTGGCTGATTCGCTCTTCTTTTGCAGGGGGGATTGCTTTGATTACGCCAATGTGGTGTTTCTGCAGTTCAGCGGCAATTCGCACCGTTTCTTCAATGGTTTCCCGGTAATGCAGCTGTACCAGGGAAGGACGCAGATAAAGCGCAAGGTCGATAATCTTATCCGGAGTTCCTCCCGTTACAATACAGCTTTGCTGCGGCGGGTGCACCATCCGGACCAGAGCCGCCGCTTCGTCCCGCCGGAGGTTCCAGGGCACGTGCAGGGGGTATTCCACTACAAAACCCAGAATATCTACTTTTAGCTCCAGGCAGTTTTCCACATCTTTTTTCCGTTTCAGCCCGCATATTTTAACCCGGATACCGCTCACTGCCCTTTCCCTCCCGTCCTTTGCTGAAACTCCGGAAACATTTGGCAGCATCAGGGGCCTGCAAAATAGCTGTGCCGACCAATACGGCATCGGCGCCGGCACTGATTGCCGCCCGAGCCTCTGCGGGCGTCCGGATACCGCTTTCACTGATCAGCACGGCTCCCTTTGGCTTATGGGCAATTAGGCTTTGCGTAAGTGAAACGCCGCCGTTGTCGAGTTCAAGCCCGACGATGTTGCGGTTGTTAATCCCGACAAGTTTTGCTCCCAGCTGCCCGGCAAAAAGCAGTTCCTCCTTGGCATGTGTTTCCACCAGAGCTTCCAGGCCGATTCGCAGAGCCTCTTCATACAGTTTAACGAGCACGGCCGGCGGCAGCATGGCACAGATAATCAGTACCGCCCGGGCGCCCATATCCCGTGTTTTTTTTATGTCGTCCACTTCTCTGATAAAATCTTTGCGCAGCACGGGCAGTTCCACAGCTTTGGCAATACTTTCCAAAAGAGCGCAGCTGCCGCCGAAATTATTCTGCTCCGTAACAACGGACAGTGCGGGGGCGCCGGCGGCAGCCAGTTCCTTTGCCAATTGCACGGGATCCCTGCCCCGGAGCAGCTCTCCCTCCTTGGGCGAAACGCATTTTATATCCGGAATTACGGGGATAAAACCTGCTTTTTTTCTTTGCAGAAGTGCAGCAATAAAGCTCATCTCATTGCTCCGTGAAGGAATTGGACATTTCGCGCAGTTGCGCCAGTTTCTTTTCGGCCGCTTTGCTGTCAATCAATTCACCGGCAAGTTTTATCCCCTCTTTAAAGCCGTCCGCTTTACCGCCGACGACCAGTGCTCCTGCCGCATTAAGCACAATGGCTGTGCGCCGGGGGCCTTTTATTTTGCCTGCAAGAACTCCGCGGATGGTAGCCGCATTTTCCTCGGGCGTTCCTGTCTTGATTTCTGCCAGTGAACAGCGCTCCAACCCGAAATCTTCGGGTTTAATTTCATAGGTTGTAATAACTCCGTTTTTTAATTCATTAATTCGTGTCGGGCCAAGCAGGGAAATTTCATCCAGCCCGTCTATGCCGTGGACAAACATGGCTCTGGTATACCCAAGCTCCTTGGCCACAAAGGAAACGGTATCCAGCAGTTCAGGCTTGTAAACACCCAGCAGGTGCCTGGGAGCAAAGGCAGGATTAATCAAGGGGCCGATAATACTGTAGAAAATTGTTTTTATGCCCAGCTCCGACTCGGCGGGCAGTACCTTGCACATTACCGGGTGAAACAAAGGGGCGTAAATAAAAGCTATGCCGATTTCTTCAATCATTCTTTCCACCTGGGGCGGCGTCAGGTTAATATTGACGCCCAATGCTTCCAGGACATCGGCACTGCCGGACAGGCTGGCAATGGAGCGGCTGCCGTGTTTGGCAATGGGTATGCCGGCCGCTGCAGCCACAATGGCTGTAGCCGTAGAAATATTGAAGGTGCTTAACCCGCCGCCGGTGCCGCAGGTATCCATTAAATCTTCCTGCACACGCGGTCTAAGGGGCACGCAGTTTTCACGCATGGCCCGGGCAATATAGGAGATTTCCTTAAGTGTTGCACCTTTCATCAGCAGCGCCACCTGAAAGGCAGCTATCTGGACATCGCTGATTTCATCATTATTAATGGAACGAATCAACTCGCTAATCTCCTGTTCAACCAGTTCCTGATGGGTTGTGGCTTTGCCTAAAATTGTTTTATACATGTTTTTTAACCTCCTGTCATTACAGAGATACTTCTTTTCATAATGCCCACATACTCGCAAACAGTTTTAACGCTTTGCCTGCCAAATTGGGCAATTAACTGCACAATGGCACTGCCGACAATCACACCGTCCGCAATTTTTGCAAGGCCTGCGGCCTGCTTTGGCGTGGAAATGCCAAAACCGACTGCGCTGGGAACCGTTGTAACAGTTCTGGCCTTGTCAATCAGAGCCGCCAAATCCGTTTCAATCCTTTCGCGTACTCCGGTTACACCCAGCGAAGAAACACAATAGAGAAATCCCTTTGCATCCGCTGCTATCATTTTTATTCTCTCTGCTGAAGTGGGAGCAATCATGGAAAGCAAATCAATCCCATACTCCTTACAGGCACCGTCCAGTTCACCCCGTTCTTCATAGGGCATATCCGGAACAATGAGGCCGTCAATGCCACACTCCCGGCAGCGCCGCATAAACTTTTCTTTTCCGTACGCAAGAACGGGGTTCAGATAGGTCATAAAAAGCAGCGGAACCTGCGTCCTACGGCGAATTCGCGCAACGGCGGCAAACAATTTGTCTATTGTGCAGCCGGCTTTCAGAGCACGTTCATTCGCTTCCTGAATAACCGCGCCTTCGGCAACGGGATCGGAAAACGGAATGCCGATTTCGATTATATCCGCCCCTGCTTCCGCCATCGCCGGCACCAGCCTCTCCGTAGTTTCAAGGTCCGGATCACCTCCTGTAATAAAGGCAATAAAAGCTTTATTGTTCTGAAAAGCACGGGCTATTCTACTCATACAGTTCAACCCCTTTATATCTGGCTATGGCAGCCACATCTTTGTCGCCCCTGCCGGAGATGTTAATGACTGCAATCTGTTCCTTTGACATATCCGGTATTATTTTCAGCGCACAGGCAACGGCGTGGGCGCTTTCAATGGCAGGAATGATGCCCTCTGTATGGGAGAGGTATTCAAAGGCCGAAACGGCTTCCTCATCGGTAACGGCATAATATTCAGCCCTGCCGGTATCATGGAGCAGGGCGTGCTCCGGCCCGATCCCCGGATAATCAAGACCTGCCGATATGGAATAGACAGGCGCAATCTGGCCGTCTTCATCCTGACAAAAATAAGACTTCATGCCGTGGAAAACACCAACCGCACCGGTGGCAATGGTTGCCGCATTCTGCGGTGTATCAATTCCCAGCCCGGCGGCTTCACAGCCGATCAGGCGGACGCCGGTGTCTTCAATAAATTCATAGAAGGCACCAATGGCATTGCTGCCGCCGCCCACACAGGCAAAAATTGCATCGGGAAGCCTCCCCTCCGCTTCCAGCAGCTGTGCTTTAATTTCTTTGCCTATCACTTTCTGAAAGTCCCTGACAATGGTCGGGAAGGGATGCGGTCCCATCACAGACCCCAGAACATAATGCGTATCATCCATCCGGGATGCCCATTCCCGCAGCGTTTCATTAACAGCGTCCTTTAAGGTCATAGTCCCCGTTGTCACCGGGTGGACCCGGGCGTTAAGCAGTTCCATGCGAAATACATTTAAAGCCTGGCGCTCCATGTCTTCTTTGCCCATATAAATATCGCATTCCATGTCCATTAGAGCAGCCGCCGTCGCCGTGGCAACGCCGTGCTGCCCCGCCCCGGTTTCGGCAATTAAGCGTTTTTTCCCCATTTTCTTGGCCAGCAGCGCCTGACCCAGGACATTGTTGATTTTATGAGACCCGGTATGATTAAGGTCTTCGCGCTTTAAATAGACTTTTGCTCCGCCAAGGTCCCTTGTCATTTTACCGGCATAATACAAAGGCGAAGGGCGGCCTGCATAATGTTTCAGCAGGTGCTCCAGTTCAGCCTGAAAATCGGGATCTTTTTTTAACCTCTCGTATTCCTTTTCCAACTCTCCTACGGCATTCATTAAAGTTTCAGGTATATACTGGCCGCCGTAGGGACCAAATCTTCCTTTTCTCAAAAAAACACCCCCTGTTAAACTAAAAAGGCTTTTATCCTCTACTATAGGACAAAAGCCAAATGCTCCTGCGGTACCACCTAAATTGGTGCAAAACACCCACTCATATTACGTACTAACATACGTATTCCCTTGATAACGGGCGGAAATCCCGTCGGGCATTACTCAGTCAAAAGACCTTTCCTCCCGCCTTTATGAGCCCATTCCATACCGGCTTTCCTGCTGCAATCCCACCGCCTGCAGCTCTCTGGAAGGAAACGCAAGATATGTACTCTTCTCAATCAACAGTTTGTTGTCCTTCAATTTTTTGTCTTAAATTACCATGATATTACCACAGACATTTTCTCTTTGCAAGCACTTTTTTCACACTCTTTTGTTAAAATCTGCTCAATCGAGTCTATAACAAAATAACCGTAATTATTTATGATACGGCTCGCCCCGCAGTATTTTAAAGCCCCTGTAAAGCTGTTCAAGCAGGATGAGCCTGAATAACTGGTGAGGAAAAGTCAGGTCGGAAAAGGAAAAAACAGCATCCGCTCTCGCCAAAACCTTTTGCGCCAGTCCTGCGGCGCCGCCGATAACCAGAAACACTTCTTTGCCGCTCATTTCACACTCGCCGAGCCATTCTGCAAACTCCTCGGAAGTAATCCTCTTCCCTTTTGGATCCAAAACACATACAGAGGCACTATCCTTTAGTGCTTTCAGTATCCTTTCTCCTTCTTTTTCCTTTGCCCCGAAGGAATCTTTTGCCAAAGGAAAATCAGGAAGCTCGATAATCTTGAGCTTCACATAAGGAGTTAATCTTTTTTGGTATTCGGCAATCCCTATGCACAGGTAGTCTTCTTTAATTTTTCCCACTGCCACAATAGTAAAGTGTAGCATTTTTACTCCTTTCCAAACCGGCCCGCACCGGCAGTGTTTTTAACCTTATACGGATAATTTTAAGCAGGCGGCTTTCAATACCGGCTTTCGCCGCTTAAATACCCGGTCTTTCCTGCAACCCGGCAAATATTGTGTTTTTTGTCGCCTGTACAGCCGGCAAAGCAGAATTTCACCGGTTTCTTTCAGCCGCTGCAAACTTGACAAAACCGCTGTTAAACGTTATCGTTATGCTAGCAAAATATATAGGATATCCGCTCCGAGTTTGCAATTCTAAAGGCCTGTCTAAAGGCGGCCCATGATTGTAAACCGACAGGGTTATATTGGAAACGATATAGTCTCCCATGGGAAAGGAGTGAGGTTAAAGCCATTTCCGCTGACTGCGGTATTAATGCCTCTTCTCTGTGGGAAGGGGCATTTCCAGTTTATTTTATTGCCGGTTGGCAGTGAAAGCAGTGCCTCTGGCTCTCCTGTGCCGATGTGGGCTATTTCTCCGTGGAAGAAGGATATTCCTACTTTACTTCGAAACAGTTGGAAGATAAAGAGGGGATTGCCGTAGCCGAAGTTATGGCTGAAGTAAACATGTCCCAAAGCAGCAAGTATTTGTTTACTGCAATTGACGGGTACGCCGTTGAAATTGAAGCGGCAGATATGGAAAAGGGAATTTTGTATACAAGTGAAAACGGTGAAATCAATGTATTTTTTGCCGGACTGCCCAAAAATACTCATATAAAAGGCCTCCTGTCAATCGAGGCTGTAGAAGTAGAATAAGAGTGGGGAGGAAGAAAAATGAAAAAACTGTCGTTGCTTTTTGTTGTTCTGCTTGTGGCTGCTATGGTAATGGGGTGCGGGTCAAATAATTCTAATTCCAATTCGAATTTAGAGAATGATGAGTCGGTTAGTTGGAGCATTACTGTTGAGGGTATAGATGACGGCGCAATCGAGTTTACCAATCTTGATGCTGCAAAACTAACCACAAGGAAAGTTGAAGCCGTACTCACCAAGAAAGACGGTTCCGAACAGAAACAAAACTGGGAAGGCGTAGCTTTGAAAGATGTTTTGGAATCGCTGGGTGCCAAAGATTATCAAAGTGTGATTGTGGAAGCAGCCGACGGCTATTCCCAGGAATATTCACTGGAAATTATCAACCGTGAAGAAACTCTTTTGGGACTGAAGTTAAACGGAGAGCCGCTTGATGAAGAAAGCGGCCCTGTCCAGGCTGTACCTACAGGGGAGCCGGGCAATCTCTGGATAAAGAATGTCACCAGACTGATTGTCCGGTAACAGGTGAGCAGAATGCTCAGACGACTGTTAAGTCGCTTTTCAACATTTGATCTGATTCTGCTTGCGCTGATGGCCTGCCTGGGCATTGCAACCAAACCTGTTATTGTCCCCTTAACACACATCATAACCGGTCCTCTCTTTATACCCGGAGGTGTGATTGCAGGCGGCTTTTACATGATGTGGCTTGTGATGGGAGCAGGTCTGGTGGCAAAGCCGGGGGCAGGCACGCTCACGGCGGCCGTTCAGGCCGTCATGGTTACAGCACTGGGGATATACGGCACCCATGGAATTCTCAGTCTGGCAACATATTTGCTGCCGGGGGTGGCAGTCGACCTGGTAATGCTGCTTTGGCGTTACAGAAGCAACAGTATAACCTGCTGTTTTGCCGCCGGCATTGCAGCCAATGCCAGCGGTACCGTTTTGGTAAACTTTGTTTTCTTCAGGTTGCCTTGGATACCCCTGATTTTAAGCGTGGCCAGTGCCGCCCTGTCCGGCGGCCTGGGCGGCATTATTGCCTATGGCGTGATCCGCCTGCGCAGTAGAATCGGCAGGGGAGGATAATAATGCTGCAAAAAAGCCCCCTTAAATTGGTTATCCTGCTAATAGCCGGTATACTCATAGGGTATTTTGGGCAGCCGGCCTTGCAGAAAATTTCGTCCGAGCAGAAGGCCGGCGGGTATATGCCTGCATGTTTAGTGAGCGGTGACGTACAAAATCCGTTTGCGCTGCGCAGCGACGGCACGTTTGCACAGGTAAAATTCAACTACAAAGGGGAATACTTTCAGGGTATTCCCCTTGCCGGTGTTGTACAGCAAGCAGAGCCCTTGACTTCGGCCTTTGATATTTTGCTTGTCGGCAGTGACGGGCTCAGCGCCGAATTCAGCGGTGACAATCTTACGGGCTGCCATCTTGCCTTTACATCCCAAAACGGCTGGGAAGCCATTAATATCAATCACCCGGTCAGCAGCAACATAAAAATGCTTGCGGAGATAATTATTATGGCAAGAGAGCCGCTTGTGGAATACGGTGTCAACATAACCACACAGACAGAGAACCTGCGTACGCTGATGCCGGGCGGCATTTACCGTGAGACAATGCCGATTGTCCCCTACTATGAAGGAACTTCTACCGTCTCCCACGCCGGTGAGGAGTACAGCGTCTCAATTTATTCTCGCAGGAAAATGTTTGCCCTCCGGGACCTCCTGCAGGGGCAGGACGTGAAAAGGCTCATCGCCATGGGGCGCTGGGGTGAATATGCTTATATTGATACGTCAGGCTATCTCCAGCTAACAGAGAATAGATTTGATTATGTTCCTGCAAACAGAAAAGGCGGTATAACTGACTGGCCGGAATAATCATCAATCCTCCGGCCCGCAGCATAACAGATCTTTACCATGATTCACTTTACTATTTAGAGCGCGGTGAAAAAGTGCTGGTACTTTTTCTTGACGGGTTCGGGTACCACCAGTATCTTAAAGCCACAAGCGAGGGTTTCGCTCCCTTCATAGCCGGACTTCCGCCGTCGGAACCGGCTTTGTCCGTTTACCGGCCTGTAACCAATGCCGGTTTTGCCGCCATGATTACGGGAACTACACCTGAGGAAAACGGCGTTTATTCCCGCGAGCATAAAGATTTAAAGGCCCCTTCGATCTTTGCCGCTGCTGCGGAGCGGGGCAAAAAAGCGGCTTTAATTGAAGGCCATATTAAAATTCTTAACACGGAAACAGAACCTCAACTTAACATAGATGAAAATAATGACGGCTCTACCGACGACGAGATTTTTGCTGCCGCTCAAAAAAGCTTGCAGGAAAACTATGATTTGCTGCTGGTCCACTTCCACAGCATCGATGATGCAGGCCACAGCTACGGGGACATTAGCCCAAAAACGCTTGGGCAAATCAAGATTGTAGACGGATATGTGCGGGAACTGGTGGAAGACTGGAGCGGGAAGGTTATTATTGTGGCGGATCACGGCATGCATGCGGAAGGGGATGCCGGAGGACACGGACAATTCAGGTATGAAGACCTGATTGTACCTTATATCACGGCAGAAGGAGGTCAAAGCCGATGAAAAAAGTTGCGATTATTCTCATACTGCTGATTGTGATTGTAGGTGTGTTTGCATTTTTAAACAGGGAAGGACTAAAAGACAAAAAATTAAGCCAGGAAAATGCGATCATAACCATAGTCGCCGACGGAACAGAATATGAAGTCAGCTTTACGGAAATTCAGGAACTGGAGGAAGTTGAATTTCCGGCAGTGCTGAGGAGCAGCGGCAAACCGCCGGTAGATACGTCCTATACCGGCGTGGAGTTGAAGGATATCCTTGAAAAAAAGGGAATTGAAACCACAGGCAAAACCCAGGTTATCACCAAAGCCATTGACGGATACACAGTGGCGCTTTCCATGGAAGAAGTATTGGCAAACGACAATGTTTATGTCGTTTACAAGCGGGACGGCAAAGACTTGGGGACAAAAGAGGAAGGCGGTTCCGGCCCTTACCAGATTGTCATCAGGCAAGATGAGTTCGGCCAGCGCTGGAATAAATTCTTAATGGAGATAGAAATTAAGTGATACCCATCAAAGCAGAAAATCTCTCCTTTCAATACAGGCAGAATTCCAAAATTATTTTGCAAAATATTGACCTGACGGTGGATAAAGGGGAAATTTTAGCCGTTGCCGGTTTAAGTGGAGCCGGGAAATCTACGCTCTGCTACTGTTTATGCGGGATTATTCCCCATGTCTACAACGGCCTGATGACAGGCAATGTCTATATAAACGGTAAAAATACCCGTGATTTAACGCTGCCGCAAATTGCTACGATGCTCGGCATAGTTTTCCAAAATCCCGATAACCAGCTTTTTTCATTCAGTGTGGAAGATGAAATTGCTTTCGGCCCGGAAAACTTATGTGTTCCCAGGAGCGAAATTGAACGCAGGGTCACGGAAACATTGAAAACAGTTGGCATGCAGGAGTTTCGCCATGCCGGGCCGCAGCAGCTTTCCGGCGGCCAGCGCCAGCTCATAGCTCTGGCGGCTGTTTTAAGCCTGCAGCCGGAAATTCTTATTTTTGACGAAGCCATGTCGCAGATTGACAGTGCCGGCAAAAAAATGGTCCGGGACATGATACTGAAATTAAAGGAAGAAGGCAAAACCATTATTATGGTTGAACACGATTTTGAGAATCTTGCTCTTGCCGACAGGGTTTTAGTCTTAAGGGACGGCCGGCTTGCCCCCTTTAACGGTCAGCTCTTGTAGCTGAAAGGATGAAAATGATGATTGCACTAAATGCTGTCAGCTTCCGCTATCCCCGGGGCAACTGGATTTTAAAGGATATCAACCTGCATATAGAAAGTAAAAAATGCACCTTCATGGTCGGCCCCAACGGCGGAGGCAAAACCACTTTGGGCAAACTGATGACAGGCATCCTCAAACCCACCCTGGGCGATGTGTTTGTTGACAAGCTGAATACAAAACAGGCGAAACTTTACCAGGTTGGCACAAAAGTAGGTTATTTATTTCAAGAACCCGAAAGACAAATTTTTGCGGCAACGGTAAGAGATGAGCTTGCCTTTGTCATGGAACTCAAGGGCATTGAAAAAGAAGTTATTGAGCAGAGGGTCGAGGTGGCGCTTGTGCGATTTCAACTGCAGGAAGTGGCAGATTCCTTCCCCTTTCAGTTAAGCCGCGGCGAAAAGCAGCGCTTGGCCCTGGCTACCGTTTTAATGAACAATCCCTCCTTTTTAATACTGGATGAACCGACAACGGGCCTGGATGTTGAAAGAAAAGAGAGATTGTCTGAGATCATCAGGGAATTGAAAAAGCGCGGCACCGGCATGGTAATTATCAGTCATGATGAAAGATTTGTAGAAAAGCATGCCGACCGGATCATTATAGTAGCCGGGGGTGGTGCAAGAGATGGCGGGTAAAGTGTCTTTGGACCCCCGGACAAAATTATTCATGGTTTTGGCCATCTCAAGCCTGGCTGTTTTTCTCACAAACATTTACCTGCTGCTTTTGGTCCTGCTTTTGGCGGTGGCGGCGCTGGCATTTGCCGGCGGCAGCATAGTGGACTTGCTGGGGAAACTGAAAAGACTTATTGCCATTTTCATCGCCATAGTTTTCGTTCAAAGTATTTTTACAAAAGGAGGCCAACCGCTGCTGCAAGCCGGGGAGCTCGTTATTTTAAGCGATATTGGCCTCACCCGGGGTATACAGACGATGCTGCGGTTTTTTATTATTCTTTCTTCGGCGGCTATTATGACCACATCCAATCCCCGGGAAATTATCCAGGGACTTATACAGTGTAAAGTTCCTTATGAAATCGCTTTTATGGTAACCGTTGCCATTCGTTTTTTCCCCATACTGCGCGATGAAGTAAACGATATCATGACAGCCATTCAGCTGCGCGGTATTAACCTGAAGCAGGTTCCCTTTCTTAAAAGGCTTAAAACTTATTCGTACCTGCTGTCGCCCATGCTTTTCAGCGTGTTCATGAAGTCTCAGGATTTATCCGTTGCCATGGAAATGCGGGCTTTTCGCGCCTACCCCAGAAGAACCAGCCTGCGGGTTTTGCATTTCCGTACGCAAGACTACCAGGTGATGGCCCTTTGCACCATTATTTTTCTTGCCATTGTCTTTACGGCATTAAAAGCAGGTTAAGGAGGCAGTAGCTGTGAAATTGTTTTCTGTAATTGGCATAACCAAATCGGGGAAAACCACAACGATTGAAAATATAATTCGGGAACTGCGCAAAAGACGCTATACAGTCGGCTCTGTCAAGGAAATTCATTTTGAAGCCTTCGCCATTGACACTCCCGGCTCCAATACCGACAGGCACCGCAAGGCCGGCTCACAGCTGGTAACGGCACGCGGCAATTACGAGACAGATATCCTGTATGACCGGCGGTTGAAACTCCCGGAAATAATGAGACACTACGACTTTGACTATGTGGTTTTGGAAGGAGTTACAGATACCTGTGCGCCCAAAATTATAACTGCCCATAATACGGAGGAAGTGGATGAGCGCCTGGATGGTACGGTCTTTGCCATTTCCGGCAAATTGGCCAACTCAATGCGGGAATATAAAGGTCTTCCCGTTATCAGTGCCATTACCGAGTGTGAACGCCTGGTAGATTTGGTTATTGAGAAAGTATTCGAGCGCCTGCCGGATGTTGCAGACGAATGCTGTTCTGCCTGCGGTTATACCTGCACGCAGTTAACGGAAAGAATTCTTGCCGGCAAGGCTGCCCGTGAAGATTGCAGGATTTCCGACGGGCGTATTGCTTTGCAGATTGACGGCCGTGAGATTCCCATAGTTCCCTTTGTCCAGAAGATCCTCTATAATGCCGTCACCGGTGTTGTCAAAGAACTGGACGGCTACCGGGAAAACGGGGAAATCACCGTTACAATCAAGGGGAAACTGTAAGGAAGATTGGAATGTTTGAGCTTGAATTCTGCAAGAAATTCAATATTGTTTCCTATCAGCTCGAAAAACGCTTTTACAGTAAAAAAAATGAAGTGGCCCTTTATTCTTTTTGTGATGCCAAAAATAACCTTAAAAAATGGGTCGTAAAGCATTTTTCCTCACCGCGGCGCTGCCGCAAAGAAGCGAAAGTCCTGAAAATACTTTCTTCCTCCGGGCTTGCCGTGCCCGGAATTATTTACAGTACGAATCACTGTATAATTATGGAATATATTCAGGGAGAAACTCTTTTAGCCTGGCTCGAAAAAAGCGAACAGACAGCTGCTCCTGTTGCTGGAACAACCGGCCTGTTAACCGCTTTAGCCAGCTGGCTGCAGGACGCTTATCAGGCCTTGCACCGGGCATACGGGCACAGCATGATTCTTGGTGATGTCAACCTGCGCAATTTTATACTCAGTGAATGTATTTACGGTCTAGATTTTGAAGAATGCCGGGCAGGTTCCCCTGAAGAAGACCTGGGCAGGCTCTGCGCCTTTGTGTTAACATACAACCCCGGCTTTACTTTGTGGAAATACCGGTTTGTTGCCGCTATAAAAAACGTAATAGCCGCAGAATTAAACCTCTCCTGGCAAAGGGTTTTTACTGAAATGCTCAAAGAGCTGGAACAGATGAGCAAACGGCGCAACGAACAAAACATGCAAGCCGCCCTGCGCGGCAATGAACACGGCTTCAGGCTGATATCCCCATGAAATCAGTGTTTTTAAAAGGGATTGACTTTGCTCCCGATGTGTGATAGACATGCCTTAGAAAATTAATAACAGGAGGAATCACAGCCATGGCGGAAAACAATTTTTTTGATGTTTGGGGCAAGGAGTCACCTGAAACAATGCAGGCATTCTTTGACTTTGTAGGCAAGCTTCAAAACCATTGCGGGCTTGATGAGAAAATATTCCAACTGGTATATATCGGTATTCAGGCAAGCCGTGGTGCAGTGGATTCAGTGGCGGCACATGCAGCATTTGCCAAGAAGGCAGGGGCAACCCGCGAAGAAGTGCGCGGCGCCATCCTGACAACATTGATGACTGTGGGAATTAACGGCGTGGCCGACTGCCTCGCAGCAGCAATGCAGGCCTATGACAACGCTCCTGCGTAAAACCAAGAAAGCTCCCCGGCTTTTTGCGCCGGGGAGCTTTCTCTTATCCCGTAAATTCTCAAACATTTAACAGCAGAATAATGATTGAAAGCAGGCTGAAGCAGACATTGACAAGACAGACAAAAGCCAATACCTGCCTGGGCTTAAGCCCTGAATCCAGCAATCTGTGATGTATCTGATTTTTATCTGCCCGGTAGATTGGCTTTCTGTCAAGAAATCTTTTAACAACTACGAAAAGATTGTCAAAGATCGGGACGCCAAGGGCCAAAACAGGGACAAATATGGAAACCACCGTTGCATGCTTGAAAGCACCCTCAAGGGCAATAATACTCAGCATAAACCCCAGGAAATTGGCGCCGGAATCACCCATAAAAATCTGCGCCGGATGCCTGTTGTATTTTAGAAATGCCAGCACTACGGCAACAAGCAAAACCGATACCAGTGCCGACTGGGTCTGTCCTTTGGCCATGGCAACCACAAACAACGTGGAACCCGAGATAGCTGTCAGGCTTCCCGCAAGCCCGTCCATGCCGTCCGACCAGTTGATGACAGTTGTAACGCCAAAGATCCAGGTTACCGTCAAGATAAACTGCAGCCAAACGGGCAGTATTATATACTGCTGGGTGAAGGGATTTGAAAAACCCCGGAATACTATACCCGCATTATAGACTATTACCGCCGCCGTCACATGGACAAGGAATCTTGGCAGGACAGGAAACTCTTTTCCCTTTGTTTTGTACCAGTCATCCAAGAGGCTTATGGCAAATACCAGAAGCGAAGCAATAAATACTGAAAAAACCTCTTGATAAAGCTGCCTGACACAGATTGCATACCCACATATAAAACCGAAAAAAATACCGACTCCGCCCAATAACGGAACAGGTATTGCATGATCTTTTCTTTTTGTCGGCCTGTCAACAAATCCGGTTTTGCAAGATAAGTCTTTTAACCACGGTGTTAAAAAATATACGATTAGAAATCCGACGGTAAAGGTTAACAAATAATGCATCTTTACTCTCTCCGGCTTAATGATTCGTACCAACATATATTTCTCTTTTTTGCCTGCAATACCTTCCAAATGTGCATAAACTTTTCATAAACTCTTGAACGCATTTTTAGAATTACAGCGCATTGCTACACGACAGCCGCTTTTGATATAATAAAGCAAAGTCGGCAAAAGCACTGATCGGAGGCAATTAAATGAAAAGAAGTCCCTACAATATGGATTATACCCTGCAATTATCACGGGAAAAATTTGCCAAGCAGGAGCCGCTCCGGATGGCTGAACAGAGCGACTGCTATTTTTCACCCGCCACGGAAAGTTTTACGGTGCCTTTTTTAGGCCGGACATATACAGTCAGTTATCCCGACGGCTCTGCAACCGACACAAAGCAACAGGAGGCCGACGCCACTACCACCGTTTTACTGCTGCATTACTTAAGCAACGCCAGCGGCGCGCCCTTATCCGGAGAATGGATCACATTTAGGGAATTACCAAGCGGAGCTGTCTACACCAGCGCCTTTCAAAAGCGGGCTATTATTCCCTTCGTTAAGGCCTTCGGCACACAACCAACCGCATTGACAGCCGTTGCCGGGCGCCTGAACGGAAAACTGTCCTCACACGGCGACCTTTCCTGCATTATCCCCGTATTGCCGCGCATACCACTGCTCTTTATCCTGTGGTACGGGGACAATGAGCTGCCGCCGGGCGGTAATATTCTTTTCGACCGGCATGCCCACACTTACATGCATACAGAGGATTTTGCCGTATTGGCCGGGCAAACGGTCTCCGCCATGCGCAAATTAGTATAAAGGAATTAGGAAATGAAAAGAAAACAGCTTAGCTTAAGTCGCGGCAAAGCAGTTATGCTGCTTGTGGCAGCCGCCGTAATGTGGAGCAGTGCGGGAATCTTAATAAAGCTTGTCCCCTGGCATCCTTTAGCCATTGCCGGGGTGCGCAGCGCCATAGCTGTCGCAGTCTTTCTGATTATAATAAAAAAACCCGTCTGGAACGGGTCATATGAACAGCTTGGCGCAGCAGTTGCCTATGCGGTTACCGTAATTACCCTGGTTATGGCCACAAAAATGACCACCGCGGCAAATGCAATTGTGCTGCAGTATACGGCGCCTGTATATGTAGCCCTCTTCAGCGCCTGGTTTTTAAAGGAGCGCATAACCCCAGCCGACTGGCTGACTGTATTCTTCGTCATGGGCGGGATCATTCTTTTTTTTCTGGACGAATTGACAACCGGCAATATGATCGGCAATATTTACGGTATTCTCAGCGGCATCAGCTTCGGGGCCTTTGCTCTGCTTTTGCGTAAACAAAAGGGCGGTTTTCCGCTGGAATCGGTACTGCTGGGCAACCTTCTGGCATTCCTGGTCAGCATTTTTACTGTAATCCGACAGCCTTCCCTGGAGGCTTCCGGCTGGGCTGCCCTGATTGCCCTGGGGATTTTTCAGCTTGGTATACCGTATGCCTTGTACTGCATAGCAATCAAGTATGTCAGCGCACTTGACGCCGTTCTCATTCCAGTCATCGAACCGCTTCTTAATCCGCTCTGGGTTTTTATTTTTCTGGCTGAAGTACCGGGCCCGCGGGCGCTGTACGGCGGCATAATTGTTTTATGCGCCGTAACGGTACGCTGCCTGTTGCCGGTCCTGACGGGCAAGACCGGAAATTCAGCGGTAAAAAAGAGGAAAGTATAATCAGTTCCCTTCCCTATTACTGCCGGGGCATAATAAATGCGGCAGCCGCATAAAAAATCAAACCGGGAAACAGTGCCGTAAACAGCGTCAAAAAAACATACAGCAAACGCATTATTGTCGGGTCAAGGCCCAAGTATTCGGCAATGCCGCCTAAAACTCCGGCAATCATTACGTTATCCCGGGAACGGTAGAGTTTTTTGCTTTCCATTATACCACCCCCCTTTGTCTATTCTTCAGGCAAAGATGTTTTCTTGCGAGTTTAATTATATATCATCCGGAAAGCTGTGTATAGTAGAGGCATTATATATGGAGGTATTATAAATGTCCATAGAAAAAGTAAGGGAATACTTCCGCAAGAGAGGAATGGCAGACAGGGTACTGGAATTTGATGTTTCAAGCGCCACTGTAGAGCTTGCCGCCCGTGCCCTGCAGTGTGAACCCTGCCGTATCGCCAAAACATTGTCCTTCCGTGTCGGGGACAGGGTAGTCTTAGTGGTTGCAGCGGGCGATGCCAAAATAGACAATC
This sequence comes from Firmicutes bacterium UBA3936, assembly GCA_002385745.1. Classification (GTDB taxonomy): domain Bacteria; phylum Bacillota; class Dethiobacteria; order Dethiobacterales; family Dethiobacteraceae; genus DTU027. The sequence goes on along the minus strand of DGEC01000090.1, from coordinate 16,298 downwards.
AAAAATATAAAGCATATTTCGGGAAAAAGGCCAAGATGCTGTCCGCTGAGGAAATAGAACCTCTGACCGGCCATAAAGTTGGCGGCGTTTGCCCATTTGCCGTAAACAACGGTGTTGAAGTATACCTGGATGTATCATTGAAGCTCTTTAAAACAGTATTTCCCGCCTGTGGAAGCGCAAACAGCGCCATCGAGCTTACTATACCGGAGCTGGAGCAGCACTCCGGTTTTCTGGAGTGGATTGATGTCTGCAGGCTCTGTTGACGTTTCTTCTTTGGAATTTAAAGGCCGTACCGCATGCGCGGTACGGCCTTGCTTTGCCTGTCTCCTACCGTTCGTAGGCACGGTAGAGCAGTTCCAAGATAATCTCCGAGTTAGTCTCCTTCGGTATAAACATGGCACAGTCGTCTTTCATGGCCAGCTCGGCTACTTTCTTTAGCAAATCTTTGTCGAGGTCCAGTTCTTTCATTGTCGGAAGCCCCATATCCTTGGAGAACTGTCTCACAAAGTCGGCAACTTCCTTGCCCGCTTCTACGCCGGACTTGCCTTCCATATCCAGCCCCATTGCCCTTCCGATAATTTTGATTTTTTCCGGAAGAACATCGGAAATATACTCAATTGCTTCGGGCAGGGCAATACTGCAGGCAATGCCGTGGGGGATATGGTAAACAGCACCCATGGTGTGGGCAATGGCATGGCCCAGATGGAGAACTGTGTTGTCAAAGGACATCCCGGCGATCATAGCCGCAAAGCTCAGATTGGTTCTTGCTTCAAGATTTTTCCCGTCTTTAATTGCTACCGGGAGATTCTGAACAACCAGTGAAATTACCTTCTCGCACAGCAGCTCTGCCATCGGTTGGGCCAAGATCGTGGTCATTGACTCCACCCCGTGGGCAAGAGTGTCCATGCCGGTTATCGCGGTTATCCTCGGCAGCAGGTCCAGTGTAAAGTCCGGGTCAACAATTGCAAGATTAGGTACGCAGGCAGGCCCTTTGACACCGCCCTTTACGCCGTTTTTAGTATCGGTAATAACGGCCACATTGTTCGCCTCACTGCCTGTGCCGGCGGTAGTGGGAAGGAGCACGAGCATCTTCCCGGGATTCATTTTAAGGCTCTTGTCCAGGAAGCGGGTAATGGGCGGAGCATTGCCCAACAGAACGTTAATGGCTTTGGCCGTATCCTGAGCACTTCCGCCGCCAATACCGATAATCCCGTCAACATTGGCTTCCTTGGCAACGGCTGCACCCTTCTCGATTATTGTATCGGGGGGATCCGGCTCAACTTCTTCAAAGCGGACAATTTCGATTCCCTCTTTAACAAGAGTATCTATAACCTTGTCGGCTATACCACTCTTCTTAATGTGTTTACCGTGCACAACAAGTACTTTTTTGCATCCCAACTCCTTAACTTTAGCGCCGGTCTGCTCGGAAGCACCGCTGCCAAACAAAATTTCAGGAGTGGAATTAAGACTGAATACCAATCTACTCGCTCCTCTCTTTATTATATTTCCTTATATAAAATAATTACACAAGGCGGGTTAAACAGATATGCCTGCTGCAGCACCGGCAAAGGAATCTTCCGGTTAGTACACGGGTTTTATGTAAATCATGAAGTAAAAGAGATCCCAAGGCAGGCATGTATTTGCTTGCAACTTCGGCCACAGCTAGGGTTGTACAATTATATGATAATTAACAATATTTCTTTTGTCAATAATCTTGTAAAGGACGGGCAAGGGCAGTGAACCGCCGGTTTTTGCCGTTAATCATTCGCAGGGTCTGTGCCTGCTCTTCCGGCGGAATGCCCTGACAAGCAGCATACCGGCAAGGAAGCCGCCAATATGCGCCCACCAGGCTACGGACACCTCCACGCCAATGCTGGTCAGCCCGGGAAAAAGCTGCAGGACAAACCACAGGCCCAAAAAAAGCATGGCCGGCACTTCTGCCACGGTAAGAATAAGAAAGACAGGAACCAGGGCCAGGACACGGGCACGCGGGCAGATAAAGGCATAGGCGCCCAGAATACCGGCAACTGCCCCGCTGGCGCCTATTACCGGGACGGTGCTCTGTGAATAAAAGGCGGCCTGAACCAATCCTGCTACCATTCCCATCAGCAAATAAAAAACAAGATAACGCAGCCGCCCCATGCGGTCTTCAATATTATCTCCAAATATCCACAGATAAAGCATATTGCTGCCGATGTGCAGCCAGCTGCCGTGTAAAAACTGGTGAGTAATAAGGGGCAAGAAGGCAGCCGGCAAACTGCCTGCAGCAAGATTGGCGAAAAAACGTTCCGGGATAAGTCCGTATGTATAAACAAATGCATAAAGCTCCCTGTCTGTCAGGGACAGCTGGTGGAAAAACACATATACATTCAGGACAATAATAGCTATGTTCACCAAGGGAAAACGGTAAGTGCGCGGTGAATCTCTAAGCGGAATCATAAGCCAGCCTCCCTTGCCGGCAGGCCCGGCAGCGGCCAAAAGCAGCCTGCAAAACTTTTATTATTATTCCAGCTGCCTGCGCCATGTTCCTGCTGCAGGCTTTTGTGTCTAGCATGCGGTATGGCAACTTGCTTTATCCGTACTGCGGTATTATTATTTTTATTTCTTTTTATCCCAAACGTAAAACAATAACAGTATCCTTGACAGAAAACAGAACAATAATTATAATAAAGTTGTAATTAATACAAACCCCTTCCCAGGGAGGTGTTATAAATGAATTTGTCAACGGAAGCTTTGTTGAACCTGCTTAAAGATAAAAATATCAGGCCTTCATATACAAGGATTAAGATAATGGAGTATTTGGCTGCCCGCCGGACTCATCCGACAGCAGATGAAATATACAGCAATTTGCTGCATGAAATACCTACCCTGTCAAAAACTACAGTATACAACTCGCTGAACACATTTGTGAAAGCGGGACTGGTAAGGACAGTAACCATCGAAGACAACGAGGCCAGATTTGACGCCGACACATCCGACCACGGTCATTTCAAGTGCGATATGTGCGGTAATATATACGACTTTCCCGTTGATATGGCCGGCCTGCATACAAAGGGGTTGTCACGCTTTATAGTTAAACAAAGAGATATATATTTCAAAGGCACCTGTCCGGGTTGCCTTGAAAACAATATTAATTAAAATGGAGGTCTGATTATGAAAAGCTTAAAAGGAACCAAAACAGTTGTAAACCTAATGACCGCCTTTGCCGGGGAATCCCAGGCGCGCAACCGTTATACTTATTACGCATCGGTGGCGGATAAGGAAGGCTACAAGCAGATAAGAAATATCTTCCTTGAAACCGCGGATCACGAAAAGGAACACGCAAAACGATTCTATAAATTCCTGCTTGCAGGCCTTGAAGGCGACCTGCCGACCCATATTGAAATAAATGCCGGCTATCCTGTAGCCCAGGGAAACACTCTGGACAACCTCAAAGCAGCAGCAGCGGGAGAATACGAGGAATGGGCAGAACTTTACCCGGTCTTTGCCGATGAGGCAGAAGCTGAAGGCTTTCCTGAAATAGCCGCAGCATTCAGGGCGATTTGCAAGTCCGAGGAGATGCATGAGGCAAGGTATAAAAAGCTTGCCGCCAATATGGAAAAGGGCGAAGTATTTAAAAGAGCGGAAAAGATATTGTGGAAATGCGGCAACTGCGGGTATATACACGAAGGAACCGAGGCACCGCTGGAGTGCCCCGCCTGTATCCATCCCCAGGCCCACTTCGAGTTGTTTGTTGAAAACTATTAAACAGACCGTAAACCCTGCTGCAGCAAGCAGCAAAACTGAAGAATATCCGGATTTGACGGCTCACCCGTCAATGAACGACAACAAAGACAGCAAGCGGCAAATTTTAGGGCTTGCTGTTTTTGTTTGCCCCGTTCCCCTGTTCCTGCCGGTAGTACCTGTTTATATCCCACTCATAAATATTTACAAACCGCATGCCCTTTTTATAATAATCATGCCAGGAGGGCAGCGGGGCTGTGCGGATAAGTTTTGCGCCAAGTTTTTCACAGGTATGCCGGACAGCAGTATTTGTATAGTTGCCCGTAATTATGATTTTGTGCATCCCATGTGCCCTGATAACCGGTAACAGCAGGCGGCAAATTTTTTCGCCGTACATATTGTTGTACCGGTTTTCATGAAAGCAATAGTTGATTTGTCCGCCATAATAGATACTGTCTGTATAACCGGCATGCAAACCGGCATCACCGATGCGCCTGCCGGCAAGGTGTACTAAAAACTGATAAGCCGGAACGTGATTGTTTTCCGGAGCAGGCGGCATCTTCCAAAGACAAAAAAGCTCAATTTCCCCGTCGCTCAAACCAGGTACAGCAGCAAAACCGGTAAAAACCACCGGTAAAGACTTATAATAGGCTATTTCCTGCTCGATTTTCCAGCTTGTATATTCAAGAGCGGTTTTGTTGAGAAATTCATCAATCATTTCCGGGGTAAAAACAGCCGACGGTCCGGTCTTGTTACTCAGATGCCACTTGTATCCCTGACTTAGCAAATTCTTCAGTTCAGCTGGGGAAGCGCCGGGAATTTCTCCATATCCGGTCATGTCAAATTCCGCCATTTGCTTCCATAAATCCTTCGCCCATTCGGTGCGGTGAAAGGCATAGCTCCCGGAAAGGTTTAGTTCGCTGCGATACCTCTCAACCCAGTTATCACCGGCAGTCTTTATATACTCATCCCTAAAAGCGAGGTCCCACCGCCAGTCGAGATACAAGTGGAGCAAAACCCCTTCCGCAAAATCGTCAGCCGGCGGTGTCCGCCGGGCAAGAGCGGCCAACGCCCCGGCTCTGTCAGTGAGATTCCTGAAGTGCGTAATATCCTTTGCCTTCCAGTCCGCCACCGCATCGGGAGCAATATTTCCTATATAATACAATATACTGCCATTTGGCTTTATCTTTTTTGCCAAAAGCAGATGTATCATCAGTGCCGGCACAAAAAATCTCCTTTCTGCCTTGTTCTCATCATCACCGCTGTTTTGAATCCTGTACTTCTGACGCTAATCTGCCATCAACGCTCTAAATCTATCTCTATTCCAAGGATAACACAAAATCCCGCTTACCTCATTATTATTTTCTTCTCATTTCTGAAATCCAAAGAACCCCCGCCTCCCCGCGGAAGAGAAAGCGGCAGCAAAAAACCCTGTCCTTTGCGGACAGGGTTAAAATTTATCAGGCTGATTAGGCAGCCCTTGTTACCCTCTTTAGAGTCTAATCGTCAACAACCTGCTCAATATTTCTTTCAATCTGCCCTATGCAAATTTTCCTTGCTTTATCCGTATCTACCATTGTATAGCCCAGTTCCTTTTCCTTTTCAGCTCTCTTTTTTTGTGTCGCTTCCTTTAATTCTTCAAAGGTATGTCTTTTCATATTTATTTCCACCTCCTTGCCATTAGTCTTTGATTTTTTGCACTAATCATACGGGCCTGCTGCTCATATCCACTGTTTTCCACAGCACTGTTCCCAATAGTCTGAATTGCGGTAAATATATAACTATTCAGGCAATTTTAAATATTTTGCCTAAACTGGAAAACATTGACATCCAATCTTCTCCATGTTAATATAAGGATAGAAATGTTAATTTTTTCACAAAGGGGAGTTGATACGATGGCAGCATTAAGGGTAGCAGACTCATTACCAAAGAAAATGCAGGGTTTTGCTATGATCCGCGTAGGAGAGGTTGGTTGGATTGAAAAAGAAAGGCCGCAGCTTGGGCCGCATGACGCGATTGTTGCACCCGTGGCGGTATCACCCTGCACTTCAGATGTACACACAGTATGGGCCGGAGCCATCGGCGAAAGGTCCAACATGATACTTGGCCACGAAGCGGTCGGCGAAATAGTTGAAGTCGGCTTGAAGCCAGAGCCTTGCTTGCCGAAGCGGAACTGGCCGGTGGCGCCCCTTTGGCAGCCCTGTCCCAACTGGCAGAGCTTTGGCAAGGAAAATGGGACACTGCCGCCCTGGAAAAAAGCATTCTGGAACAAATCCGCCCGGAAGACGCAGAGGCAGCCGTATCCCTGCTGGAGGAGCGGCAGGAATCTCTAAAAGCAAAAGAAATGGCTGTTGCTATTGCCCTGAAATTTAAGTCAGCGCAACTGGCTCGCAAAACCCTGCCCTCCCTTTATGCCCTCGCCCCCCAAAGCGCCCTGATTGCGCAAGTGTGGCCGCTTATCGCAGAAGATGACCCCGTGCAAGCTTGGGTAGTCGCCGGGCAAATGCATGAAAATTTTAAAGAAGAATTACTAAAAAATCTTTTCCATACACAGGAAGAAAGAGAGCAACTGCTGCCCCTTCTTTTGGAAATTGACCCGGAGTTGCCGGAGCTACTTATAACCACAGCCTGGAAACGGGGCGGCAAAGCAGGCTTGGAACTGCTCCTGGCTTTGGAAGACACAGGCTGGACTCCTGAAGACCATGAAAGCTATTACAGTGTAAAACGTCCCCTCCTCCTCTATGCCGACCTTTTCCCGCCGGATGAATCCCTGCTTTCCCAAATCAACTGGGAGGAAGCAAAAGAGAATCTCCCGATACTTGAAGAGCAGGGAAGGATTGAGGAAATCCTGCAATTCTTAATGGACATGGAGGCCAAAGGATTAGTTGCCGTTGAAAACAAAAGCTATGTAGATTTTAAATTGGAATTATTGAAGCTGGACTATCCTCAAACAATTAAGCCGTCCTTCTTTGCCGGCATTGCAACCGACGAACTGTTTGCCCTGGCCATGGACTGGCACTTGTATCTCTGGGGTACGGATTACTATCCTTTGGAAACAATAATAACTCTCCTGGATTATTTGGGCAAGGCCCCCCAATACTGCAACAGGAGCTTGCTGCTTAAAGCGGTTGCTGATCCCCCTCCGGAACCGGAACCCGGGAGAATTCTCTCTCGCGAGCAATTCCGCCGTCTGGAGTATTTGCATTCCTGTGACGTGTCTCCCGGGGGACGCCAGGTCCTGTACTCCGATAACAAGACCTACTGGTTCGACATGGATAGGCAAAAGCATATCGGGGAGTTCGACGAACCTTTGTACGGCATATGGGACCCGGACAGCGACCGGGTGGCCCTGATCCCCTCCAGGCAAGGTGATAAGTTATATCTCTGCAGTACAGATACGGCTGCTGTTCTTGCCGAATTTCCCTGGAATAACCCCATACCCCTAGGCTGGCAGGATGGATGCCTGCTCCTGGCACAGGATGCGGGCACAGGATACCAGGTGATAGCACTGGACCCTGCTGCAAGCGGGCCTGCCGTCCTGGCCGAAACTCCCGTTTGCCCCTCCCTTTCCCCCGGCGGCAAGCTTGGATACATTATTGCCCGGGAAAACAGCCTGCTGGTTGTCGCAGGAGATAAAGAAATGAACTATACCGGAGACTGGGTCCGGGAGCCCTGGGAACTTTACGGCTGGCTGCCCCAGGACCGGGGACTTGTACTGCGCAAGCCAGATAATTTTGCCCTCCTGTATTTTCAGGACGGGAAATTTATTCCCCTGGAAATCGAAGGGCTTCCTATTCATCCCCAGGGCTGGCTTGATGAAAACCGCTTTGCCGGCACTATCCGGTGGAACTCGCCGTTCAGAGACTCCGTCTTCATTTTCGATCTCAGAAATATGTCGTGGGAGCACAGCGGCATCAGATGGTACGGGGGTGATGGTTCTCACATGGAGTATGGGGGAGGAAAAATAGTGGATAATATGGTGTGCCGCTTTAAAGATGGGAATCTGGAAATATTTTTTCTAAAATAACAGGGCCTTTGCAACAAGCAGGCGGCAGCGAAATTTCGCTGCCGCCCGTCATTTAAAGCCTGCTTATTCTTTCTGGTTTATGTTCTTATAGCCTTTGAGAAGTGTCTTCGGCGCTTCCGCAATGATCTTTTCCATTGTCCAGGGGCCGTCCATGCTTACCATGCTTGTAGTTATGGCGGGGTAGGAATAGAGCCCGATGAAGTTCCCCATGGTCATAAAGACCGAGCCCGTGATATGGGCGGCCTCGTCCGAGGCAAGGTATGCTATGAAGGCGGAGAACAATTCGGGCGGAGGAGTTTCATCATAGGGAATAAAGGGCTCGCCTGTCTTGGTTGCCCGCTCGTCCTCAGCCACAACCTTGTCAAACAATTCCATATCGATGGATGCCCTGGTCTTGGCAGCAGGGCAGAAAACGTTGGCTGTTATCCCAAATTCGGCCAACTCCTCCGCCAGCGCCCAGGTCAGTCCCACCGTACCGGCATTGGCGGCGCAGTACTCGGCCTGGCGGAGTCCGCCGCCGCCCAGCCACGCAGGCGACGCGCAGTTTATGATGCGGCCCCACTTATTTTTCTTCATATAGGGAACGGCGTGGCGAATGATATTAAAATGCCCCTTCGGTTTAACTCCTGTAACCTTATCCCAAAGCTCTTCGGTAATCTTGTCAATGGGGGCAAAGCCGAAAGCGCCTGCGACGTTTACAACTATATCTACCGAACCGTAGACCTCCACGGCTTTGTCAACAATCCTCTTTGCTTCGTTGAAATTGGCAATATCTCCGAAAACGGCTGTAGCTTCATATCCTGCATCCCTGATGGCTTTCGCCGTTGTTTCGGCATCGCCCGAATATTTTTCCACTTCCTCATGGTACCATTTAAGCTGTTCAGGCGTCAGGCGCGCCAGTTTGGCTTCATCAAGCTGGTTGGTCACATTTTTCTTGACCGGTGCGCGGTTGTTGGTGACAACTTTTGCGCCTGCTTCAGCAAGCGATATGGCAACAGCCCGTCCGATGCCCTGCCCGGAACCGGTAACAAGTGCAACCCTTCCCTTTAAGTAATTACCCATTGCAATACCTCCAACTCTATAATTTTTATGTTCTGATATTTACTATATAAAAACTGCAGCAAATATACAAGGACATGTTTTCCCCTGTTCCTAATGCCGGTAGCAGGCAGTACCGCTGCCTGTTTAGATCTTCTCATAATATTCATTGAGTTTGGCAAAGACATTCAGAGCGTTTTTGTAAAAAACAGCTTCGTGGTATTTTTCAGGTATAATTTCTTTTATATATTCAATATAGGGGAGCACAGGCACCAAAGGCCAGTCGGAACCAAACAGCAGCCGGTCGTAGACATCGGCATAAGCAAGAATCCCGGCAAGATAAGCTGTCTCCCGAGGGTTGCGGATGGTTGCCTCCACTTCGGTTTTGTCGCAATTAAGCAAACCGGAAAGGTCGGCATAGACATTGGAATTTTTCCACAAAAGCGCACATGCATCCAGGTGCCAGGGGTCGCCCAGGTGGGCCACTACAAAAATGTTCTTTGGGAAACGGACGGCCGCTTCATCTACGGTCAAGGGGTGGGAATATTTAAGAAGTCCTTTTTCCGAATAGGTGACACCCGTATGGATGACCAAGGGCAGGCCATATTTTTCCGCCAGGGCATAGACGGGTTCATAAATGCTGTCATACACATAGTAGGGATAATAGCCTGCGTATATTTTTATGCCTGCGACTGTTTTCTCCCGGATTATCCGCTCAATTTTTTCCAGCTCCCCGTCCCTGTTTTTTTTCAGGGCTGCGGGATTTACCCCCGGGCAGAGATAAAGGCCGCGGGGCAAGTCGTCCAGGTCAAGCAGCATGGGATTGGGAGATGTGTCATCGGGAAAAGCTCCTTTTCTTTGTTCCGTAAGCCCCATGCCGATTGCCTTGACCACATTTGCCTCCTTAAATGCCTTGATAAAGCCTTCCCGGGAATAATCCAGCCGGGAAATAGACTCCGCCGTCCGGATAAAGCTGTCTATTCTTGAAAAATGAATATGCACATCTATAATTTCCATTTACATTTCTCCCGTTTCAAAACGAATATTTGCCAGATCCTGCAGCTCACGAGCCTGGAAAGAAACAGGCACAAAGATGATAAACAAAGGTGCAAAAAATACATTTTCTCCATGTTTTACCCACTTCGAGAAGTAGGTTTCCGCCATAACCAGCTGATTGCTGACGCCTGCGGTCAGTGTGGTTTCCTCCGGGTCGGCAAAAAGCAGCAGTTTTTCTTCCCTTGCTTCCGATTCATACAGCAGGGGACTATGGCTGTCCATAAAATGAAGATTGTCTCCCGCCTTTAGTACCATTTCCCTGCCATACAGGTTTTCAAAAGAGACCCGGCAATTTGACAGAGCATCCCCCGGCTTGAGAAAACACTCATAGGTTATATTCGCATTTAGACAGCGTCCCGTCCGCTGTCTGATTCCCGTTACACAGCAAACAACGGGAGCAGAAGGCAAAAGCAGGAAATACTGGTTTATCTGCAGGCCCTTTAGCTGTTCGTTCTTTTCTATGTCCACAACAATCTGCATGCCGCTCCACTTGTTGCCTTTATTGTCGCGCAAGAAAGCTTTTTCCGCCCTGCGCGGCTCTTCCAGCAAGCCGGCATTGGAAATGCCGGATACTAGGGGCGTAATGCCGCCCACCCAGGGATTCCACCAGGATTTGGTGGAAACATGCGGGAAAGACGAATCCAGCCACTCCCGCCCCTTATACTGCAGGGAAAGCAGGGACAGGGACAGTTCCGGCGACGCCATTATCCCTATGCTGTTATTGCAGGCTGAAATAATTTTTCTGCCTGCCTTAACGGCCTCATGTACAGCCACGGCTTCCGTGCCTGCAAAGAAAACCGCCGCCTTTCGCTTTTCCTTGTAAAGGCCGACATCGGCTGTCAGGCACAACCTGTCCCATCCGGGATCGGGCGATACGGATACCGGGAAGTGCGCTTTCTTTTTACCTGCCTCTAAAAGCGGGTTAAAAAGCCGGTTCTCTGAGGCAAGGCAAAATAATACTTCTCTTTCCTCTTCCCCGTGCTTCCTGGCACAAACTGTGTAGTTTTCTTTTGCAAAAGGATTACCTCCATTGACGGACAACTCAATGGGGTAAGTAAATGCAGTTTTCTCAGGCACTTCTTTCTTCAGCGCATACAGGCGGTAATCCTGCCAGCGGGGAAAAGCCCCCATGAACAGCTCTACCGGTTTTGTAGCCGTCGCGGCATAGGGGGGCAGCTTGCCCAAGTCATGCTCAAAAGATTGGCTCCAGGAATTCCTGAATTGTATCTTTTCGTTTTCGTCCCAAGTCAATCCTCTTGTCAGCCTGCCGCCGCAGGCAAACAGCCAGTTCTCATGTACTTTATCACTGTTCCACCTGGCTGTTTCACCGGCGACTGTGTTTCCCATGACCATGACTTTGCCGTCATACGGGAAGGCGCCGTTGCTGATGTCAAAGTTGAAATCATCACTCAGCCAAATAGGCACGGATTCCCGGGGGCCGGTGTTTCTTACTTCAAAATGCCGCGAAAACCTGCCTTCCGGGTGCAGCAAACAGACCATGACAAGCTGAATTCCCTTTATATCCCGCAAATTGTACAGGGCCTTAAAGCCAACGGACGGGCCGTCATAAAAGGCCTCAATGGAATCGGGATGCCCCTGCCGGTTTGCTCAAATTCCACTCGCAACTGCCGGCCGGCTTTTTCCCATAGATACTCAAAATAATTGAAGTTGTTTTCTTTTCTGCCGTCGGGCTTGACTTCAATTGTACGCGCGGAGTCTTCATACCAGTCTATATCTTTAAAATAATCCTGCAGGACTTCTGTCTGCAGAACGGTCGGGATGAAATTTAGAAGATGCGTGCTGTCTTCCCTCTTCGCCCAGAAAAAGCCGCATTTTTTATAAAGGGGAACCGCCTTCACATTTCCCGGCCAGGTGAAGAGATCAATCCTCGGCCAGCCCAGTTCAATTGTTTTTTGCACTGCCTGAAGCACGAGCATTTTGCCGATTTTCCGCCCGTGATAATCAGGCCGGACGTTAAGCAGTTCAACATACAAAGCGTCTTCGTCCAGAGAAAATTTATCAATGCTGCAGTAACCGATGACTTCTTCCCCTTTAACGGCAAGGAAAACGAAGAGATGACCGGCCTTGTCATGGGCGCGAAATTACGTCTGCCGCCGTCCGGGACATATCCTGCCCGTTCCAGCCTTCACTGCTCCTGCTCCACATCTCGGCAACCGCCCCGGCATATGAATGGTCATATTCCACAATTCTTACATCCTGCATAGCCTGTTCCTCCTTAAAAACATAACCATTATATACCATACCCGGTCCAAATACTAGCAAAAAATTAAGACCGCCAATCCAGGAAAAGCGGTCTTTTTTAGCGGTATTTCGGGTCCAGGTAATCCCGCAGGCTGTCGCCCAGGCTGTTAAAGCCAAAGACAGTGAGGGCAATGGCTAGCCCCGGGAATATTGCCGCCCAGGGAGCAAGTCCCGCAATGCCCTGGGCTTCTTTAAGCATCCTTCCCCAGCTGGGATGAGGAGGCTGGGTGCCCAGCCCCAGGTAGCTCAGGGACGCCTCGGCTAGGACGGCCGCTGCAAAACTGACACTGGCCTGAACCAGGAGTGTGGGCAGGCAATTGGGCAGGATGTGGTAAAAAATAATCCGGGAGTCCGGCAACCCAAAGGACTTGAGTGCCATGACAAATTCTCTTTCCCTGAGACTGAGAAATTGCGAGCGGACCAACCGGGCAAAGATGGGAATGTTGGCCAGGGATACCGCCACCAGGATACTGCCCTGTCCCGGCCCGAGCAGGGTAACGGCCAGCAGGGCCATGAGCACGGAAGGCAGAGAGTAAAGACCGTCAGCCATGCGCATCAGGATTTCTTCCAGCCAGCCCCGGTAGTAGCCGGCGGCAGCCCCCCAGAGAGTTCCGATGGTGAGCCCCAGGGCCACGGCAACCAGGCCGGCTTGAAAGGCAGGACGTCCCCCCACCATGACACGGCTGAGAATGTCTCTGCCGTAATTGTCTGTGCCCAGGGGATGTTCCAGGGAAGGCGCTTCCAGGCGGCGTTCAATATTTATTTCAGTGGGAGAATAAGGAGTATAGATTAAGCCGACAGCGGTAAGCAAAACCATAGCTCCCGCCAAAAGGCCGCCGCCCCATCTAAACCCGGCCATTACCACACCTCCTTAATACGGGGATCCAGGATGGGATAAAGGCAGTCCAGGAGAAAATTGACCGTTAAAACTATGGCAGTACCGACAAAAACGGCTCCCTGAACCAAAGGCAGATCCCGGAGCAGCACTGCCGAAAGGATCAGACGTCCCAAACCGGGTAAAGAAAAGACCTGTTCCACCACTACCGTCCCTGCCACCAGTTGAATCAGCTGGATGCCGGCCACCGTGCTTGTGGCAATCAGGGCATTACTTAATCCGTGCTTGAAAATAACGGTACTTTCCGCTACACCCTTGCCCCGCGCGGTGCGGATATAATCTTCCTGCAGCGTTTCCAGCATGGCAGTACGCACAATCCGGGTTAATACTGCCGTCCGGGGCAAAGCCAAAACAACGGCCGGCAGAACCAGAGATGCTGCCGCCCCCAGGGGGTCGGCGGCCCAGCGGGGCATGTTCCCCGGGGGAAACCAGCCCAGGTAAACTGCAAAAAACTGTATTGCCAAAATACCCAGCCAAAAGGCGGGAATTGACAGGCCGGCCTGGGCGAAAAAAAGAATGATCTTGTCCAGGGTGCCGCCCCGGCGGCCGGCTGCGAGAGTACCCAAAGGTATGGCAAAAGCCAGGGAGAGGACTATGGCCCCAGCGGCCAGGGGAATGGTAACATGGAGGGCGCAAGCCACAAGTTTGGCAATAGAGTAGCCCCGGCTGAAGGTGTAGGACTCGCCAAAGTCTCCCTGCAGCACCCCCTTCAACCAGTTAAGATACTGGGTGGTTATAGGCTGATCCAAGCCCAGCTGATTTCGGACCAGTTCCAGTGACCTGGCATCGGCTTCGGTGCCCAGGATAAGCATGGCAGGATCTCCCGGCAGGAGGAACAAAGCAAGAAAAGTAAGTACGCTGACCAGAAGCAAAGTAAAGAGCATGCTTGCCAGCTTTTTTGCCCAGTACATTTTACTTTGCCCAGAACAGTGCTGCCAGGTCAAGAACATAAACCGGATAGTTGTTCCAGCCCTGGAGATTTTCCTGCATTACAGCCAGCTGGTTGGGATCCATGATAAACACATTGACTGCTTCCCGCGCCAAAATGCTTTGCAGTTCACGGTAAATGGCAACCCGCTGCTCTGGATCTGTTTCCTGCAGCCCCAAAGCCAGGAGCTCATCATATTCCTGACTGCTAAAATTTGAAGTATTGCGGCCGGAACCGCTCTGGTAGCGGTTAAGCATGGTATGAGGATCCAGCCTGCCCGTAAGCCCGACTACAGTAAGCTCAAATTCACGGTTGGTGTAAATCTGCTCCAGCCAGGTCCCCCACTCCACAACCTGGATATTTAAGTCTATACCCACCCGGGAAAGTTGAGCCGCCAAAATTTCTCCGGCACTGCAATGCAGGGGGTAGGGAGCCGGAAGATGCAGGCTTGCACTGAAACCATCGGGGTATCCCGCTTCAGCCAAAAGTGCCCTGGCCTGCTCCGGGTCGTGGGGGTAAGTCCCCGTCAAATCTTTATACCAAAAATCCATGGCCGGAGAGATGATGCTGCCGACGGCACTGCCCATTCCCCAGGCTGCCCCCTCAATGATTTCCTCCCTGTCCACGGCATAATTTATGGCCTTGCGAACCCTGATATCATCAAAGGGCGGGACGGCATTGTTGATAATCAAAAGCTGGATCAGGTTCATGGGACTGTCGATAATCTTTAAATCCGGCGCATCTTCCACCTGGTGAAGATATTCCGCCTCCAGCCGCGGAATAAGATCCACATGGCCGGTGCGCAAACTGTTTACCGCCGTGGCCGGTTCGGGTATTATCTTCAGGACAACCTGAGCGAGCTTGGGCAAGTCCGGATGCCAGTAGTCGGCAAATTTCTCCAAAACCAATTGACTGTTAGGCTCCCACTGGGCAAGGACAAAGGGCCCGGTGCCCACCGGCCTGGTGAAAAGGTTCTCCTCTTCCTCGGGAGGATAGACGGCAGCGCCAGATTCCGTCAGCAGGGCCAGAAAGGCTGCATTGGGGGCCTGCAAAGAAATAATTACATTGTTGCCTTCGGCCTCGATGCTTTCCACTCCGGCAAAATCCACGGCCTTGCCGCTGATTTCCGGATCAATTAGCCGGCTTAAACAGTACACCACATCTTCAGCGGTCAAATCCCTGCCGTTGTGAAACTTTACTTTTTCCCTCAGGGTAAAGGTGTACTTAAGTCCGTCGGGAGATATGCTCCACTTTTCAGCCAGGGCGGGAATAACGGAACCGTCGGGGGCGGCCTTTACCAGCCCCTCGTAAATATTAAAAGCAATTTCCCCTGAAGCGGCGGCAACAGAGTGATGGGGGTGAAATCCTTCAGGATCGGTGGGAATGGCCACCACAGCAGAATCGCTTGTTTGAGTAGAAGAACAGCCTGCAGTAAAGACCAGCAAAAACATAACAACAATTCCGGTACTTATTAATCTGCGCATGCTTACTCCTTTCTCGGCCGCAGTCCCAGCTCCAGAATAGCCAGGACTGAATCAATAAAGGCCTCATGGGAATGAATGTCAATACCCGGGTCCAAAAAGTTGTCTATCAAATCACGGGCAACGGCATGGTAAACAAACCAGGCCGTTTCTTTGTCTATTCCCGGGGCAATTACTCCGGACCGGCTGCCGTGTTCCAACAAGTCCGCAAATACATTAATGCGGGTTTGCTTCTCCCGGAGAATTTCTTCCCGCACAGCGGCATCCTTGCTGTCCCAGAAGTTAACAATGACCTTGTGCTGGGTGGGGTAAGCCTGGGCATAGTGCCAGGAGCGGCGGTAATACATGGACAGCATCCGGAAAAAGTCAATCTTGTCCTTCAGCTCCCAGACTGGCTGCAGGTATTCCCGCTTGTGCCGGTAAACCTGCTGAACCACATATTTATACAAATCTTTTTTGCCGCTAAAATATTGGTACATGCTGCCCTTGGCGATCCCCGCCTTCTTTACTATTTCCGAGAGGGAAGCCTGCTCGTAGGGATGGCGGGCAAATTCTTCCATGGCATGCCGGAAAATATGTTCCTGTTTATCCTTTGGCAAATTAAAAAAAGTTGACTTGGGCAACGCAACACCTCCAATGTGACTGCCCAGTCACATTTTGTTAAGAAAGATTTTACCACGAGTTGTCAGAATTGACAAGAGGCTAAAATAAATTGGATAGTGTCAAGACACTTTAGGTTTTTTTGAACCCCACATCATTTACACTACACAACGTTCATTTAACTTTCTTAAAGCTGATCTAGTAAGGTTGCTACCGCCTTTGAAAAGTGGCACATTGTTGAAATACTCCATGCCTGTCAATTTCCTTTGTTGTACACGTTTTAATTCC
>DGEC01000026.1 GCA_002385745.1 Firmicutes bacterium UBA3936 | reverse complement strand
TACAAAAAGTTGACACTACCTTTTGTTTTTCTACATCTCGACAAATTTTTTATAAAATGTTATAATGTTGTTGCCTGGAGATGACACTTTTTTTAGTGTCTCTCTGTTCTCCCCGGAGGAGCCAGCTTCGGGGAGTTTTTTATTCTATATATTTGCTTGTAGAGAAAGCAATACCTTAAACTTTTAAAAATTTTGTACGCCTTAAACATTATACCAATAGACAATGACAGACCGTGTCCCTTTCCCGTACTACTTTACATGTAAACGGACTGCATCTTTTTCAAGTGCCCGACAACCGCCTCCCTCAGCTCCTGTGGGTTCAGCACCTCTGCTTCTCCACCGAAGCTCAGCACCCAGGGGATAATCTCCTCAAACCCTGCCACGCGGCGGCTGAAAACAAGGGAACCGTCCGGGAGTTCCTTTAACCGGCCGGCCCGCCAACTTTCATATTCTTTAACAAAACGGGCTATCCGGGGAGTAAACTTTATTTTAATATCATAAATCTCTTTATCCTTAACCATATTCCATGAGTACCTGATATAATCCGCGTAGGAGAAGCTGTCCTTTTTCCTAAAGTGTTTAGAGGTAGGCTCAACGCAATGAAACCGGGAAACTCGAAAGTCGCGCACCTCGCCGCGTCTGCGACAGTGACCGATTAAGTAGTAATGGCGATTCTTGATTACAATATAGTAAGGTTCAATCTCCCGCTCGGTTACAGTATCCGAACTAAAAGAGTAATAGCTGGCTTTTACAACCCGGTTTTCAGCAATTGCTTCCCTCAAGGTTTCCAGTATTTCAAAGGAAATGTCCTCCTCGGGGTCAATAAGCAGGTGATCTATTTTTAATTGTTTTCTTAAGCTGTGGATAAATTTCCGGTCGGGCCGGGGAAGATCCTCGATGGACCTGAAAATGAGGTCATAGGCATCTTGAATAACGGGCAAGGAAGATACCGGGTACAACAGTTCCTTGAGAAAATAGAGACCAATAAGCCCGTTGATGCTGAACGGCACCGGACGTAATTCCATACTGTTCAGCACATAATAGGTACAGCTTCCCCTTTTCTCCTCAAAGATGGGAAAATTAGCCAGAGTAAGATCATCAAGATCCCGGCGCACGGTGCGTGCTGAAACTTTTATTCCTTCTTCTTGCAGCCTGGAATGCAGTTCCCTGACACTTAATCCCTCCCGGGAACTGCCAAGCAGGGAAAGAATATAAAATTGTCGCTCAACCTGTTTGATGTTGCCTTTCACTGGGGTCAACCCCTTGGAACATCTGAGATAACTATCAATAGATAATTATTACAATAATAGCTCTTCGACACAAAATCAGTTTTTCCTTTTATGTTATATTATTCCTAAAGTATTGCTTTCAAATTTGTTTTAATTTTCGCGCAATTACATCCGGTTTGAATTTCTTCGCTTAAAAAATGAAATTATTTAACTTCGGTGCTATATGCTGCGAAAATGCTGTCACTTGAAAAGAGAGGTAAACAACTTCACCAGCTTCTGCCAGAAGCCTTCCTGTACAGGGCTTGCAGGAGAAGGTTCTTCGGCTTTTGGGGCTGAAATGGCGTCCGCCTTTAAGACAAACTGTACGGCGGTGACATTTGTGTTTTTTTCTGAAACAAAGGATACCAGCCCATCACTCCTGCCGGAGAGACTGCCAATGATTTCATCAATCCTTTCATCCAATTCCGTGCCCATGTTTGCCGTGCCCGCTTTAAACTCCTCCGTGCCTTTCTTATATGACACCAGGCCGTCGCGCAGTTTTTTAATGCCCGCGTTTATCTCTTCTCCTGCCTGATAGAGTTCATGGGCCGAGCCTGCTATTTCGGCCGCCATGGCTTTAAACTCTTCTGTGCCCCTGGCCAATTCCGCCGCACCGGCGCCAAGCTGCGTTACACCTTCAGTGTAACTGATTATGCCCCGGGTAAACCGGACGGCGCCGTCCAGCCGGCTTTTTACCGGTTCAAGTTCCGGTATTGACGCCAGGATCGTGCTGTAATTCTCCGGGGTAAGAGTTGGCAGGCCCGTTTTGCCAAGTTCGGCGTTAAGCGCATCAAATGTGGCCTGCTGAATTGCCAGGGCTCCCTGGACTATAGAATCACTTTGACCGCTTAATTCCGCAAGGCCCCTTTCCAGTTCCTTTGCCCCATGATTCAACAGGTCCGCTCCGCCCGCAAACCGGACCAAACCGTCCTTAAAAGCCTTCGTTCCCTCAATATATTTTTCCATCCCCCGGGCTAACATATCTATTCCCTGCAGCAGTTCACCGGCGCCGCCATCCAGCTTCTCTACGGCCCGCGCCAGTTCATCTATCTCTGCTGCAAACTCGCTTTTGTCTACTGAAAGCCCTAGGGAAAGCAGAATGCCATTGACTGTTATGGAATCCATTGCAAAATCCCGGACATCGGCTTTTACGGATATATCCATGCCGCTGCCCGGCAGAACAATGTAGGAAAGCTGCTTTTTCCCCCCGGCTTCAGCCAGGGTGGCGTTTTCCGCTTCAATATTGGAGAATAGCTTGTTATCCAGGGAAAGGGCAATTTGCAAGGCATAGTTGTCAAAGAAAAAGCCGCTCATCCCGGTATTCTTTTTTACAGACAAAGAAATTTCCGCCTTGCCGGTTTTTCCGGCAATCTCTTCTCCTGAGATTTCCTTGCCATCCAGGTAGTATTTAATTTCAATATCCCAGGGCAGCTCCTTGCTTTCCAGGGTTCCCTGATAGTAGAATTTACCCGCAGCAGTGTTGATCGTTATTTTATCGCCTTCCCGGATTAGCTTTTCCGAAGTGGTCATGTTCCTGACTTCGGAATAATTGCCGTAGTCGGTTATGGAGCCGCCATTAAAGATATTGACAACATAAATATCTTTCACGCTTCCATCCGGGTTGAGGATGCCGTAGACAATTTCTTCCTTTGGCGAAGGTTCCGCAACTGCAAGCACCGGACCGGCTGCCAGGGCCAGAACCAGCGCCAAAACCAAAACTATGAATATCTTTTTCATCATAATCACACTCCCAAGATGGATTAATGAAATTTGCCATTCAGGGTGGTTTTTTGCACGACCTTGTCAAACAATAGGAGCAGGGCCGGCAGCACACCGGCCACCATGGCAAGAGACAGCAAGGTTCCGCGGCCCAGCAAGAATCCAAGTTCACTGATAATCGGGTTGGCGGAAGTGAAAGCCAGGGTAAATCCTGCAGTGGCAAGAATAATTGCAGAAATCAGGATTGCCGCTAAATTGCTGCCAATGGCTGCTTTTATGGCATCTTTTTTCGGCAGGTCTTCCCTGTTGCGCAGGTAAGCATTGGTAAGCAGTATGGCATAGTCTACCGTTGCGCCAAGCTGCACCGTACTTATTACCAAATAGCCGACAAAATTCAAGGCTTGACCGGTGAAGTAGGGAACAGACAGGTTAATCCAGATAGCTGTTTCAATGGAAAACACCAGCAATACGGGGATGGAGAGGGACCGGAAAGTAATAAGCAGCACAAGGAATATCCCAATTACTGCCACCAGGTTGATCCGCCCGGTATCAAGTGAAACAATCTTTTGCATGTCGTAGAGAGTGGCGCTCTGACCGGCAAGGTAATAAGTGTCGTAATACATAGCTGCAGTATCCATAACGGCCTGGACGGCGGCAAAAGCTTCCTCCCCTTCCTCGGCGGTGTCCGTATAAAGGATAAACCGGGAGTAATTCTCGGAATAAAACTGCTGCAACGCTTCCCGGGGCACAAA
This sequence comes from Firmicutes bacterium UBA3936, assembly GCA_002385745.1. GTDB lineage: Bacteria > Bacillota > Dethiobacteria > Dethiobacterales > Dethiobacteraceae > DTU027. The sequence goes on along the minus strand of DGEC01000026.1, from coordinate 4,757 downwards.
TTCCGGGGGGATTTCGGCGCCGACAGCCGTAACGAAGGACACAACACTTGTCACATGGGGAATCTCAGAAAGATCGGCACTCAATTCCGCCTCTTTACCGGCATCATCCCTGGGAACCAGCAGTACAAGAGGATTTTCCCTGCCGAACTTCTCGTCAATAAGCAGCAAATCTTCTCCGGCCCGTGATGTGGCTGTAACACTGCCCAGCCCGTAGATAAATTCGGTATTTGACTGGGCCAGGAAGCAGGGAACCGCCACCAGCAGGGCAAGAATCAGCAAGGGTATCCTTGTCCTAAGCAAAAGATTCCCGGCGTTTTTCATGTCAGGAACAAGCCTGCGGTGTTTAGTTTTGTCAATGGCTTTATATAGCATGAGGGTAAGCACAGGCATAAACACCATAACCGCTATGAAGCTGAAGACGATTCCTTTTAGGAGATTAAGACCTAAATCTGCTCCGATGCCGAAACGCATAAAGATCAGGGCGGCAAAACCGATCGCCGTTGTGGCGGCGCTGGCTGCAACCGTTGAAAACGACTGTTTCATAGCCAGTTTCATGGCTGTCCCGGGTTCATGTTTTCGCCTGTGTTCATTAAAGCTATGGAGCAGGAAGATGGCATAGTCCAGAGATACGGCCAGCTGCAATACAGGGCTGACTGTTCTGGTAATAAAGGAAATTTCACCCAATATAATGTTGGTTCCCATATTGATTGCAATTGCTACACCAATGGTCAACAGAAACAGCAGCGGTTCCACCCAGGAAGTGGTTGATAGAAGCAAGATGACAATTATGACGGGAAGCAGGATAACCATTGCATTTAGCACTTCGGAAACCGACATTTCCTGGGTCTCAGCAATGTTGACCGCTTCTCCCGCTACGGCGTTGTTTTCGCCGATCAACTCATAAATAGCCTTGACGCAGCTATGTTCCTTGCCGCTTTCAATCGAGAGACTAAACACGGCATAATTATCTTTATAATAGTTCTCAACAATTGAAGCATCCAAAAATTCCAGTGGCGTAGTTTTCAGTGTGTCCAAGCCAATCATGTCATCCAGCCAGGATACAGATTCAACTCCGTCAATGGCCGCAAGCTTCTCCTTGTATACCAGCGCTTCCAGTATTGTTACGTTTGCAAGCATGACTCTGGCGTTTGGCAATTCCCCGCCTAATTCTTCTTCCATTACCTTAATTGCGATTGTAGACTGCGCATCTCCGGGCAGATAATCAACGGTGTTGTAGTTAACAGGCACCAGCGTTGCCAGGCCGGCGCATATTACAGATGCTACTACAAAAGCAAAGAAAATGATTTTCTTATGCTTGACAACCGCCTGGGTAAAGGAATCCACCAAACCGCCTCCTTATTTATCAAACACGGTGTTGACAAACCGTTACATATTTAGTTTAATAACAGTATGAACATAATTCAACAAACAGATATTTAATAAACGTCAGTTGTTAAACGTATTATGGCAAAGTGTTTAGGAACAGACATATTTTAAAAATAATTGGGGAGGATTAAATTGGCCGGGGAGAAAATTGACAGGCGCGTTAAATACACAAAAATGGTGCTGGAAGAAAGCTTTATAACACTGATGGAGAAAAAAGACATATCTAAAATAACCATCAAGGAAATCTGCGAAAAAGCCGATATCAACCGCTCGACCTTTTATGCCCATTACAGCGACCAGTACGATCTTTTGCGGAAAATCGAAAACAAGTTCTTGGCTGACATTCAGGCATACCTGGAGAATTTTGATAAGAAATACACCGAGGACATCCTCCTGATTACAGAAAAAATCTTTCAGTATATCCGGAAAAATGCCAGGATTTGCAGGCTCCTGTTAAGCGAACGCGGCGACTTCACCTTTCAAAAGAAGATAATGAAACTGGTCTACGATTTAATCATCAGCGAGATAACCGGCGACAACAAAATCACCAAGGAGGATGCCGAATACGTCTATTCCTTCACGGTAAGCGGCTGCGTGGGCTTTGTCCAGAAATGGCTGGACGACGGCATGAAAAAATCTCCGCGCTACATGGCGGAAATAATCGTCAATCTCATTCTCGGATTGATCAATTTACTGAAAAACGGGGCGCCGGAGGGACAATATGCTGCAAAAATATAGCCTGAGGACAGACCGCCGTTCACAAATGATCAACATCACAGGAAAGGTTGAAAATGCCGTAAGGGAAGCGAGAATCCGGGAAGGCCTGGTTTGCGTATACTGCCCGCATACAACTGCAGGAATTACAATCAACGAAGGCGCCGACCCGGATGTCGCAAGCGACATGCTCGCATATTTGGATGAACTTATCCCCTGGGAGCACCGGAAGTATCGCCACGCAGAGGGCAATTCGGCAGCCCATCTTAAAGCAAGTATAATTGGATCATCACAGACTATCCCGGTTGCCGGCGGCAATCTAGTCCTTGGAACCTGGCAGGCCATATACTTTTGCGAGTTTGACGGGCCAAGAAACAGGACGTTCTGGGTTAAAATAATAACAGAACGTCCTGCAGGCAATAAATAAAATTCAAATTTTTTACCTGTTTTGCAAGGCAGCAAAAGTTTATCGAGCAGCAAAAAAGGCGGGTGCAAACAAATGCACTCGCCTTTTAAGATGTCTTTTGTTTCTACTTTGCCGCCTTTATTAAGCATGTTACTTTATTCATCTTCAAAACCGTGCGTTGTAAATTTAAGGGTGCGGCTGTTTTCTGTAACAATGCGTACAACATTTTCAGGGACTCCATTTTCAATTTCCGCTTCTATTTCCAAAGTTACTCTTACTTTAGCGCCAACAATTCCAACAAGATGAGCAATGACTTCTTCGGCTATTTGACCGGCATCGCGGCCGGCACGGGTTGGGTTAAGTTCAACACTGCCGAAAAAGCGTTTCGGCCTGGGAGGTGCAAGTGGCACAACATCTTGTTCTTCACCAGTTTCCTCTTCGGGTAAAAAATCAACCCCATCTTCCCCATACAGTCCGGTTTCAGTTTTTTCACCGTCTCCCGGCAGCTTTAGCTTCTCTTCAGCTTCGAGCTGCCTTAGTGCAACTTCCGGCTTGACCAGAAGCCCCTGAGTCTCGCTGTCGTAAACAATGTTTACCTGTTCTCCAACGTATAGTCCGCGATAACGTCCGGTGGCCCCGTCATAACTTTCAGCGTAAGCAAATGTATCCACTTTCCAGGTAGCTGAAGAAATACCGCTGCGAATCGCATCCAACAAAACTGCCGGTTCCAAAAGCCGTGACAAATAAAGATAGCGGGCATAATCCTCGATGAGCTGCTTAATTGCCACATGATCTCCGCGCCAAAGGGGGACCCTATCCAGATCCATCCGCAATCGAGTAGCGGCAAAGGTGGTTACGAGGAATTCGTCACTACGCAGCTTTCTGCTGGCACGCACTGCTATGGGATCCCGGCTGTTAACCCGGAAGCTTTGCCATTCTACTTCCGCCTGAGGATTCAATTGGACAGGAACCAGCAACCACTGATAAGTTTCCGGCAGCCTAACATCAACAGCATTATCTGCAGAGTTTCTCTGTGCCTCGGCCTGCCTTACCTGGAATGGTGAAAGATCCAGCTCTTCCCGCTGTCTAAGAATTGATTCCCAAGCCAGGTAATACCGCACAGCTTCATCAAGCTCTTGCAAACGTGTCTTGTCTGCCGCAACAAATACAAGAGTATTGCGGTAGATTCGAGGTGAGTTTCCACGTGTTTCAATAAGCTCCTTGGCAAAAGCTATGGCCGAGCTATCCCTTTCCCTGCCATGTGGATAATCAATGCCGAGAACTACCAATTTGGCATCTTGATCATCGGGAATATCCTGTCCCGTGTTTGGCAGTGGATGGACACGCTTAAAATCGCCGGCCTGTTTTAAATCGAGCCTTAAACGTCTGTTAATTTCTTCTTCCACTTTATGCGGTTCTCGCTTGAGCTGCTCCGCCCGGTCTTCAGCCAGTTTAGTAACCGTAGGTTGAGTAGAAAACCAATAGCGGGTACCATCTGCATACAAATAGGTTGCCGACGTCGCCAGTCTTCGCAGTGCATCGCCAAACACAGCAGGTGATTCGCCAGGCATGACACAGCCCAGCTTTATCCGGCGATCCTCTAAACCACGGTTGGCAGCTGCTATAATCGGCGCTGAACCAAGAAATATGGTCCGGGCTACCCGTCGGCAAGCGGAATGCCTGCCAAGATTTGGCAGTTGGTTGTCGAACTGCAAGGGCAAAGAATTTGGACCATCAACATCCCTGCTGATAACCGGCACCCAATTCTCCGATAAGTATCGAGTTAGCTCAAATTCCACACGCGGGTCGTCAATAGGTATATTGCATGGCATGATGAGCGGGTTCCGATCTTCTTTCTCCCAGAGGCTGTGGATTACCGCAGCCATCAGGCGCAACACACCGCGAGTACGCTGAAATTTTACTAATGTAGACCAATCAGTATAAAGGCGGTCGAAAACCTCCGGATGAATCGGATAGGCAGCTTTCAGGCGCCTTTCATAATCTGATTCCCGGCATTCAGGTGGAAATTCCTGGTGCTGAGTGCGGTAGAGATCGGCAAACGCCCGGGCAACCGTGTCACGGGCAATAAACTGTTCATTTTCAACTAAAGGTTCAAAAAGCCGACGACGAACAATTTCAAAGCTTTCCTCTGCTGTAGCCGGACGCCATGACGATTCTACGCGCCCGATGACGTTTTGCAACCGGTGCAAAGCTTCACGGCCACGCTCTCCACCAACTTCAGCATCATCAG
>DGEC01000113.1 GCA_002385745.1 Firmicutes bacterium UBA3936 | reverse complement strand
TGTAGACTTTGAAAAGACGAAAGTTATAGACGACTATACCATAGATCTCTGGTACACAGAGTACAATGCCTCTCAGGAGCCCGGATTCGCCTCAATGTTTATTCTGGACAAAGAGTCCTACGACGAGGTGGCGTTATCACGCAATCCTATCGGCACCGGACCGTATGTGGTGACAGATTATGTGGTAAACAGCCACCTGAAGGTTGAAGCACGCGACGATTACTGGGGCAAAGCACCGGGGATCAAGAACATTGAGTTCTATGTTATAAATGAAGACGCGCAGGTCATAAACGCACTTGAAACGGGTGAAATCGACCTGGCAAGCATCCCCATTTCAGAAATTGAATATGTTGAGTCGCTTGGTTATGATGTTGTCATCGCCAATGGCCGCTACAATGATGTCACATTGTTCAGCATGCTGCCGGGAACGCCGCTTGAATCAAAGGAAGCCCGCTGGGCCGTTTGCCATGCCATTGACCGCCAGGCCATTATTGACATCATCTACGAAGGCAGATCCACAATCACTGACTACCCGTGTTCCCACTACCTGGCAGATTTTGAACCCCGCTTCCTCAATCTGCACGAAACATATTCCGTTGGCTACAATCCTAAAAGGGCAAGAGAGCTGGCTGAACAGGCGGGGCTTGTGGGACAGACGATCCGCATTATTACAAACGGCTCTTCGAATCAAGTCACAATGGCGGAAATGATTCAGGCCAACCTGCTTGATATTGGTGTAAATTCGCAGATAATCAACTACGACCAGGCAACATATTTCGGAACTCTGATGGATGCGGCCAATTTTGAAATCGCTCTTTTTACACCATCGGCTCCCAGTATGCTGGCAGTGGATATCCTGGCCATGTATCTGACCTTCATTCCGCTTGGCTGGTCCGGGCCTGAACGTGATTATTACGGTGAACTCAGTATGGGAGCAATATCTACTTACGATCCGGCCGAGCGTGGAGAACAATTGTATGAAGCAATAAAGGTTTTCGTTGACCACACCCCCTGGTACGGCTTATGCGAAGTAGTCTCGGCCAGAGCGGAAGCGCCTGAACTTGATGGCGTCGAATATATGATTGCAGGCAGCATCTATTACCAGGACATGTATTTTGACGAAAAATAACAGCTGCCCACCCCCTGCCAAATGAAGCTGAAAAACTTAACCGCTTCTCTATACTGCCGGCATGTATAGAAAAGCGGTTTTGTTTTCAAAGCCGTTTGCTGCAACCCGGCGCTTTGTACTCAATACCGGTGCCCTGTAAAGCTCATTTCGCAAAATTGCCACCGAACAATTTTTTGGTGAGCTCAACTGTACCCCGGTCGAACACAACAAGATAAACGTCCATGTCGCTTTTGCTTTCAGAGAGGAAATCCCTTATGGCTGATGCTGCCACGCACAGGGCCTCCTCTTTCGGATAGCCGTAGATTCCCGCTGAGATGAGCGGGAAGGCAACCGATTTGCAACCGTGCTGTTCCGCCAGCTTCAGCGAATTGAGATAGCAGTTGCGCAAAAGCTCTTCTTCGCCTTCCTTGCCGCCCCGCCAGACCGGGCCCGGCGTATGAATGATGTATTTTACCGGCAGCTTAAACCCCGGGGTAATTACCGCCTCCCCCGTCCTGCAGCCGCCTATGGCATCGCAGGCTGCCTGCAGCTGTTCGGCGCCGGCAGCTCTAAAAATGGCGCCGCACACTCCCCCTCCCATTTTCAGTGACGTATTTGCGGCATTAACAATGGCATCAACCTGCATTTTTGTTATATCATTTTGGACAATGGAAAACGGCATAGTCCTTAACCTCCAAGCAGTTTATTTTATATTGTTATCCTAATATTTCTGGCTTTTGCCCCTCTATTCCTTTTATATCAAGCTAAGTATTCAAAGCACGAATAAAAAAGCCCTGGTCTTATATCCAGGGCACATGATTCCTGTCTGCCTCCTTATGATAGCTCCTTAGATCACCTCGGAAGCAAGGAGAAACGGCAGAATTTAAATTACTTTAGCAATCAACTGAATAAAATTAAAATGCTTTCCGCCCTCGGCTTCCATCATTTTGATGCCCGGAGCGGCCTTGTCATCAAGGCCGGCAGGGGGTTATCTGATTAAACCATCATTTTGCAAATTTTTTCCGAAAACGCCAGGGGGTCTTCCACCGGCAGCCCTTCGATTAAAAGAGCCTGGTTGTAGAGCAGGTCAGTGTATAATTGAAATTTTTCCTGATCACCGGCATAAGCTTTCTCAAGGGCCTGAAATACCGGGTGCTCTGTATTGATTTCCAGAATGCGCTGCGCTTTAATGCCGGGACTGTTGGGCATGGCATTTAAAACCTTTTCCATTTCTATGGTTAGTTCACCTTCCGTGGCCAGGCAAACAGGATGGCTTTTCAGTCTTTTGGCGGCACGCACCTTTTTTACCTTGTCTTTTAGAATTTCAGTCATTTCCTTAAATAATTCCGCATGCCGCTCTGTTTCTTTGTCCTCCGCATCGACGAGACCCAGGTCGTCGCTGGTAACGGACTTGAATTCCTTGTCCTTGTATTTGCCCAGCATGCGGACGGCAAATTCATCGATATCATCGGTAAAGTAGAGAATTTCGTAGCCCTTTTCCGCCACCAGCTCCGTCTGCGGCAGTTTCTTAATCCTGTCCACGGACTCCCCGGCTATGTAATAAATATACTTTTGTTCCGCAGGCATCCTTTGAACATATTCCTCCAGGGTAACATAGCCGTCATCCCTGGAAGAATGGAAAAGCAACAGATCCTGCAGGAAATCCTTATTCCTGCCCAGCTCCGCATAAATTCCGAATTTCAACAGTCTGCCGAAGTTTCGGAAAAAATTCTCATATTCTTCTCTTTCGTTTTTTAGCATATTCTCCAGTTCATTTTTGATTTTTGACCTGATGTTTTTGGCAATCAGCTGCAACTGGCGATCGTGCTGCAGCATTTCCCTGGAAATGTTAAGGGATAAATCGTCTGAATCAACCATACCTTTAGCAAAAGCGAAATAGTCGGGAAGAAGCTCGGCACAGTTTTCCATCACCAGGACCCCGTTGGCATACAGTTCAAGTCCCTTTTTATACTCCGTGGTGTAAAAATCAAAAGGCATTTTCTCCGGAATGTAAAGGATTGTCCTGTAGCTTACGGTACCCTCCGCATTAATATGGATGTATTTTTGCGGCTTGCCAAAACCGTAGCGTTTTTCTGAATAAAAGTTTTCGTAATCCTCTTTTGTCAATTCATTTTTGTTCTTGTTCCAGATAGGTACCATGCTGTTAATTATTTCTTCTTCTTCATATGTTTCGTATTCCTTTTCCTCCCCTTTTTGAAGCAGCCTTGTCTTGGTAACCTTCATTTTAATAGGATACCTGATAAAATCGGAATACTTTTTTATTAGTAAATGCAGGCGGTATTCATTGAGATACTCGTCATAGTTTTCATCTTCCGTGTTTTCCTTAAGCTTGAGAATAATATCTGTCCCGACAGTTTCCTTTTCACAGGGTTTAATAGTATAGCCTTCCGCTCCGCTGGATTCCCAGCAGTAACCCTGTTCGCTGCCCAGCGCCCTGCTTTTTACCGTCACCGTATCTGCCACCATAAAGGCCGAATAAAAACCGACGCCAAACTGGCCGATCAACTCATAACCGTCTTTAATCTCATGGGCCTGCTTAAAGGCCAGGGAGCCGCTTTGGGCAATAACTCCCAGGTTTTCTTCCAGCTCCTTTTCTGTCATGCCGATCCCGGTGTCGCTTATGGTGAGTGTCCTCTTTTCCCTGTCAGGGATAATCCGGATATAATAATCATCCTTGTTGAAAGCAACAGAGTCGTCAGTCAGTGCCTTGTAATAAATTTTGTCAATGGCATCGCTGGCATTGGAGATTAATTCCCGCAAAAAGATCTCTTTGTTAGTGTAAATTGAATTAACCACCAGGTCCAGCAATCTTTTTGCTTCTGCCTGAAACTGCTTTACTTTTGTTGCCAAATTAGATCATCCTCCCTTGAAAGTAAAGCGGCTGCGCAAAAGCACCGCTGCCGACAGTAGATTGGCACTCTAATTAGGAGAGTGCCAACTGTTATATACCAAAAAATATTATTGATTGTCAAGGCTTTAACTGCTGTGAGCAGCTCACAAAGTTCAGGCTTTGTACTGCAAACTGCCAAACTGCCGGTGCTCCGGCATCAGTCTGCGGAAGTGCCGATATAGTTCCTGGCCGTCAACATGCTGGTTATGATATTCATTGCCCACTCCCGGTGCCTTTCAATGTAGCCTTTCTTTTCAAAGTCGTCCACCAGTGCCAGGTAATCATAGCTGACAAATTGTTTTTCCGCGGCAACCTTTCCCCCTGCTATTTCTATGATCATGTACTGCGCCCTCCGGTCGCCGTTCAGGGGCAGCCCTGCCGAACCGGGGCAGATAAAACGCTTCCCGCCGACGGTTTCATCCATAAACACATGATAATGCCCGAAAATACAGATATCCTCTTTCATCTGTCGTGCTATTTCCTGCAGGGCATCCAGGTTGGGAGTATTTCGTTCTCTTTTCAGCCTGTCAACTATATGAAAAACACGCCTGCCGTTCTTCAGCTCAGGATTGTGGCAAATATGGACAGAAAAACCCCCAATTTCTGTTGTCAGTTCATCGGGCAGGCTTTTTATAAATTTCAAATCCTCCGCCGCAAGTTCGTCGTACATATCATATAAAAAAGGCAGAATAAAGTCCGCCCGCTGCTCAACGGGGACGATGTATTTTTCCTTGTTGCCGGATATTATTATGTGAGGATAGTCGTCATATGCCCTCAGCAAATCTATTGTTTCCTTTGTTCCGCTGCCGCCGAATATATAGTCGCCAAGGAAGAAAACACTGTCAACATTATTGTTTCTAAGATGATCCAAAACGGCTGAAAATGCAATGTGATTGCTGTGAATATCCGCCACCAGGGCAATCCTCAACAAGAACACCTCCCCCGGACTCGCGTATTCCCTGTTGCTTTGCAATAACGGCAGTCTATGCTGCCTTTCAGCTCAAAAGACTGCTTTGAACAGTTTCGGACTGCTGCGGATCACCCGTCCCGCCTCCGCCTGATATTTATAGGACCGGCACATTTTTATTAAAAAAGAAGACACCAACACCGCCAATACCTAAATGGGCGGCCAAAACACTGCCTATTTTGTTTATCATAAAATTATTGCAGCCCAGCCGTTCTCTGATTAATTCTTTCATCTGTTCTGAAATGGCCGCATCGGCAGCGTAGCTGATGCCGATTATCTGGTTCTTAAGACTGGCACCCCTCTCAGCCATTATATCAACAATTGTCTCAAGAACCTTTTTCCCGCCTCTGACTTTTTTAATCACTTCCATATAACCGTCGTTTACATGAATAATCGGCTTAATGTCAAGAATACTGCCAATCAGTCCCTTCGCTTTGCTGAGCCTGCCTCCTTTTACCAGCCAGTTGAGGTCCGCAACTGTAAATATATGCTCCACACCCTTTGCAAGCTCTTGTACTTTTTCTACAATGCCTGTGAAACTACACCCGCTTTTAATCAGCTTCAGTGTCCGCAAAGCAATCAGCCCGGTTGCGGCAGAGCCTGCCTTTGTGTCAATTACTTTCATATTAATTAAAGGATATCTTGCTTTAAATTCCTTCAATATTGAACAGGCCAGCTGGCAGGTCCCGGACAGGGCGGAAGAAAAAGCCAGATAGATAAAATCCTGCCCTTTTGTGCAGTAATCCTCAAACATAGCATATATATCCCGGGGATTGGGCAGTGATGTCCGTGGAATAATGCCCCGGCGCATAGCAGCATATACCTCATCAACTTGTATTGTCTCTTTGTCCCGGTACTCTTTCCCTTCCAGGGAGATTTTCAGGGGAAGAACCCGGATATCATATGTCTTAATTATGCTTTCCGGCAGATCACATGTGCTGTCGACCATAATTTTTATCATTATTCCCCTCCCGCACAAGAACGGTTTTTTAGCATTTGTACTTTAAATCATTGTACATTGTCGGAAAAGCTTTGTCCACCGCCTGCTTTGAACCGAAAAACTGTTTGACTTTTGCCCCGGAGATATTTAAGATAAAACTGTAGATGCAAATGATTTGCAACTACAGTTGACCGACACCGGGTGATTGGATGAAAAAGAATCTTATTATTTCAGGCTTTTTATTGTTATTGCCGGCACTGCTTCTTTTGCTTTCCGGCGGCTGCGCCGCAGGCAAAAATTCAGACGACAGGCTAGCTGTTGCTGTTTCCATAGTGCCCCAGGCGGCTTTTATCCGGGAAATCGCAGGCGACAGTATCAATGTAGTCATACTCATACCGCCCGGGAAAAGCCCGGAAAATTATGCTCCTGTGCCGCAGGATATGGAAGCTCTTAGCCGTTCCGCCCTTTATTTTGCCATTGGTGTTCCGGCTGAAGAAAGCTCCATCCTCCCCTGGCTGGAAAGCGGCAACAAGCAAGCGGAAATAGTAGACCTTGCCGCTGCAGTAAGGGAAGTCTATTCGGAAAGGGAGTTTTCACCGGGACAAAGGGATCCCCATATCTGGCTTTCACCGCAAAGGGCGGCTCTGATGGTGGAAATAATGGCGGAAAAACTGGCTGCAGCAGACAAAAAAAACAGCGGTACATACCGGGAAAATGCCCGCCGCTACATTGCAAATTTAAATAATCTTGACCGGGAAATTGCCGCCCAGTATGAGGGGTTGAATGAAAATACCTTTATTATTTACCACCCGTCACTAGGCTATTATGCCGACGATTACGGTCTGGAAATGGTGGCAATTGAAGATGAGGGCAAAAACGCCTCCCCTGCGGACCTGCAGCGTATTATCGACCTTGCCCGGGAGAAAAAACTGAAAACCGTTTTTTACCAGGCGGAACACGACAGCCGCCAGGCCCGCACTCTGGCCGCCGAAATAGGCGGCAATGCCGTACAAATAAATCCCCTCGCTTCCGACTATATTGAAAACTTAAGAGATATTACCGCCAAAATTACAGCCTCCCTGCAGTAAGCATTTAAAGGGAGACTTTGGCTTTGAGATTGGGGTAATAATATGACGCAGGCACTGGAATTAAAAAATGTGACCGTTAAGTATAACCGGACATGCGCTCTTTCCGCTGTCAATTTGTCCGCTGCCGAAAATGACTTTCTGGCCGTTATCGGGCCCAACGGCGGCGGAAAAAGCACGCTGCTCAAAACAATACTGGGAATTGTTACCCCTGTACAGGGTGAAATAAAAATATTCGGCAAGAACAATAGCCAATACAAGGAGCCCATTGGCTATGTACCCCAGTTTTCCAGTTTCCGCAGAGCATTTCCCATTACCGTGGAGGATGTGGTTTTATCGGGCAGGCTGAAGGGCGGCGGAAGACCCTTCAGGCGTTATGAAAAAAACGATTACAGAATATCCGGAGATATTATGGATAAACTGCAGATTACACAGCTGCGGCGCAAGCCGGTTGTCCGGCTCTCCGGCGGCCAATTGCAGAAAGTCCTTTTAGCCAGGGCTTTAGCTGCCGAACCGCGTCTTCTGCTATTGGACGAGCCGACAGCCAGCCTGGACAGTGAAGCCAAAAACAGGATTTACGAAATTTTAAAGCAGATCAATCAACATACAACCATCATTCTTGTAACCCACGATCTGGCGGCAATATCCTCCTACATAAAAAATATCGCCTGCCTGAACAAAAAGCTCTATTATCACGGAGAACCGGAAATCAGTGAGGATATTATTCACAAAACTTTCGGCTGCCCCGTCGATCTGATTGCCCATGGCGTCCCCCACCGGGTCCTGCGCAGCCATGGAGGCGATGCCACATGTTAAGGGCGGTTTTACAGTATTCTTTTCTGCAGAATGCTCTTTTCTGCGCCCTTTTAATTTCCGCCTGCTGCGGCATCGTAGGCACTGTAATTGTCTTAAAAAAGCAGGTCATGTTAAGCGGAGGCATTGCCCATATTTCCTTCGGCGGGATAGGCCTTGGTTATTTGCTGGGGATTGAGCCGCTCATTGGCGCTTTCCTCTTTGCCGTGGCAGCCGCCCTCGGCATTAGCATCCTTGGTGAAAGGTCGCAACAGGAATCAGATGTGGCAACGGGCATTTTCTGGGCAGCCGGAATGGCCCTGGGGGTTCTTTTCATTGCCTTGACACCTGGTTATCCACCCGATATGGCCTCTTATCTTTTCGGTGACATTCTGACAGTTACAAAAACAGATTTGCTTTTGGCTTTAATTATAGATTTTATTGTCCTGTTTCTTGTTACAGCTTATTATAATTATCTCAGTGTTTATCTCTTTGATGCGGAATTTGCCGCTGTTTTAAAGGTTAACACCAAACTGCTTGCCGGGCTTTTAAATGTGGTTGCAGCGCTGACTATTGTCATACTTGTACGGGCAGTGGGCATCATTCTTGTCATGGCGCTTTTGACGGCACCGGCGGCAGTAGCCAGTCTTATTGGCAGCAGCCTGAAGACAGTCATGCTTGCCGCAGGTGTCATTACACTGCTTTCCTGCCTGGGCGGGCTGTGGCTTTCCTACAGCCTGCAAATTCCCTCAGGGGCGGCCATTGCCCTGTTTGCCGCGGCAATTTATGCGGGCGCCCATATTATAAAAAGGCTCCGCAGCCAATACGGTTAAGAAAAACCGGCAATTCTGCCGGTTTTTTTTAGGCGCTTCGCACTGTTTGCACAATTCTTTGCCAAATTCTTTCTATTTCTGCCGTAATTATCTCATTCCCGGCTTCAACGGGAGTTTTTAGCTTCCCCTGCGCCGCCAGCAGCTGCGGCGGCAGAATTTATGCCGGCCGGCATTAAGGCAGGCGACTTTTTTTGAGCCGCAAACCGGGCAGCTGAATTCACCGCTTTTAATTTTTTCATAGTTTTCATATCTTTCTTCCCATTCCCTGCCGCAGCCAAGACAACGCACCAGGCAAATATTGCGGGTAAAATAACCGCCTTCTATCCGGATGGCTTTACCGTTTACTAGGCTGTCGGCAATTTTTCTCCTGGCATTATGCAGAATGCGCTGAAATGTCTGCCGGGATATCTCCATCCGTGCTGCACACTCTTCCTGGTCCAGCCTTTCCAAATCCTTCAGGCGGATGGCTTCTGCTTCCTCAATTTTAAGAATGTTTTCTTCATACCCGCCCCTTTTCGCGTCAAAGGGAACAAAGTGTTGTATATCAGGAATAAATTCAATTCTTCTCCATTTCGGCGGCCTGGCCAAGTTGCTTTTGCCCCTTTCTGCTGTTGTACTTACATATATCATACCATTTTACAGGGAAAAAAGAAATAAGTTAAAAGAAGCCGATAGTGTCAAGACACTTTAGG
>DGEC01000031.1 GCA_002385745.1 Firmicutes bacterium UBA3936 | reverse complement strand
CTAAAGTGTCTTGACACTATCGGGGAAGGCCGGTCTGCTTTGCATTTTTCCCAAAATATATTACAATATTATGGATAATCTATTTATTGCAACTGTCCTCTTAAAAGGTGATGAGATGCAGATAAAGAAATACAGCCTGACTGTTTTTGGCTGCCAGATGAATGAACGTGATGCGGAAACACTGCGCGGTTTTCTTGATGAGATGGGGTATGAAGAAACTGCAGCTGCCGGTGATGCAGATCTGGTGATCTTAAACACCTGCGCTGTACGGGAGAAAGCAGAACAAAAGGTTTTCGGGCACATAGGACGTCTGGGACTGCTGAAGCAAAAAAAGCCGAACATGCTGATTGCTGTTTGCGGCTGTATGGTTCAGCAAAAAGCAGTAGCTGAAAAAATTAGAAAAAGGTATCCTTTTGTCAACCTGGTTTTTGGCACATACAACCTGGCAGCCTTTCCCGAACTGCTCAAACAGGCACAGGAAAGGGGCGAGACGGTAGTCAGCCTGCTCGCCCAAGCCGGTGGGATAGAGGAAGAGCTGCCGGTGAGCCGCCAGGATAACTACCGTGCCTGGGTGAACATAACTTACGGCTGCAATAATTTCTGCTCATATTGCATCGTCCCCTATGTGCGGGGAAGAGAAAGGAGCAGGAAGTCTGCGGATATAATCAGGGAAGTTAAGGGACTCTCAGACCGCGGCTTTATTGAAATCACCCTCTTGGGACAGAATGTCAATTCATACGGTAAAGACCTGCCCGGAGAAACGGATTTTGCCGGTCTGCTTGCCCGTATTGACAAGGAAACGGGGATAAAGCGCATCCGCTTTACAACAAGCCATCCCCGCGATTTTACAGAGAAACTGATAAGAACAATTGCGGAAGGAGAAAACATCTGCGAACATGTGCACCTGCCGGTCCAGGCGGGCAGCAACCGTATTCTGAAATTAATGAACCGCGGCTATACCCGGGAACATTATTTGGACCTTGCAGCCATGCTTCGCTCCTATATTCCAGGCTGTTCCATAACCACGGATATTATTGTCGGCTTCCCGGGTGAAACGGATGAAGATTTTGCCGACACCCTGGATCTGGTGGATAAAGTCAGCTTCGATGCTGCCTTTACTTTTATGTATTCACGGCGTCCCGGCACACCGGCTGCCGAAATGCAGGATCAGATACCCCTGGAATTAAAAAAAGAGCGTTTTAGAAAGCTTGTAAATTTGCAAAACAGCCACAGCCTGCGCCACAACCAGGCATTGCTCGGGAAGACGGTGGAAGTGCTTGTTGAAGGGCCAAGCAAAACCAATCCTGCCGTCTGGACCGGCAAAACACGTACAAATAGAACAGTTAATTTTACAGGAGAGAATATCCGCAAAGGCATTTTACTGCCGGTGCAAATAATAGACGCTAAAACCTGGAGTTTAACGGGGAGGACTGGCTTTGGGCAAAGAAACGCCGATGATTAAACAATACAAGGCAATAAAAGAAAAAAACAAGGATAAAATTCTCCTCTTCCGCGTCGGCGATTTTTATGAGATGTTCTTTGAGGATGCAAAAATTGGGGCAAAAGAACTGGAGATTGCCCTGACATCAAGGGAAACCGGCAAGGGCAACCATGTCCCGCTGGCCGGCTTTCCCTACCATGCCCTGAATTCCTATCTTGGACGTTTTATAGAACGTGGCTACAAAGTTGCCATCTGTGAACAAGTTGAAGACCCCAAACTGGCCAAGGGGCTGGTAAAGCGTGAAATAGTTCAGGTAATTACTCCCGGTACCGTCACTGAAACAGCTCTCTTGCAAGAAAAAAGCAATAATTACCTGGTTTCGGTTTACCTGAAAAGCAATGGCATGGGCCTTGCGGCAGTCGATGTATCAACAGGCGAATTTATTGTTACCGAGGCCAGGGGACGCAAAGCTGCCAAGACTTTAATTGATGAACTATACCGTCTCAAGCCGGCAGAGATTTTAGTCAACGACAGCGGCAAAGACAGTGATTCTTTCAAAGAAGCAATATTGCGGCTTGGCGGACGTCAGACTGTAAATCCCCGCCGTGACACGGATTATTCCTTTGTTTTAGCAGAAAAAACACTGCTTGAACAATTTCATGTCAGGAACCTTGAAAGCCTGGACTGCGCCGATTTGAAGTTCGCCGTCCTGGCAGCAGGCTGCGCACTGATTTATTTGCGCAATACCCAGAAAAAGGGACTTTCCCATATCCACAAGCCGTCCGTTTACAACCCGGAAGGTTATATGGTACTTGATGCAACGGCCCGCAGAAACCTGGAGCTTGTTCGCACCATCAGGGACGGGCAGAAATACGGTACAATGCTTTGGGTTTTGGATAAAACAAAAACAGCCATGGGCGGCCGGCTGCTAAAAAAATGGCTTGAACAGCCCCTGCTGGACCTTGCAGAGATCAATAAACGCCTGGATACGGTGGAGGAGATACTGGCGGATTTCAGCCTGGAAAACGAACTGGCTGCTCATTTGGACGAGATTTACGATCTGGAAAGGCTTTTAGGCCGTGTTCACTGTGAAAATGCCCATGCCCGGGATCTGCTGTCTTTATGCTCCACTCTTTCCGTCCTGCCCCGGATAATAGAAGTCCTGTCAAGGGGCGGCCGGCGTCTTGCCGCCCTGGCAGCCGGGATGCCCGACCTCACGTCCCTGGCAGCCTACCTAAAAGCTGCCCTTGCCGACGATCCTCCCCTTGTCCTGCACAACGGCGGGCTGATTCGCAAAGGTTTCAACGCCGAAGTTGACAGGCTCCGCGAAATCAGCCGGAAAGGACGCAAGGGGATTCTGGAAATTGAACGGCAGGAAAGAGAAAGAACCGGAATAAAATCATTAAAAATCGGCTACAACAAAGTATTCGGCTACTATATTGAAGTAAGCCGCGTCAATCTTCACCTGGTACCGCAGGACTACATCCGCAAGCAAACGCTGGCCAATGCGGAAAGGTACATAACACAGGAACTTAAAGACTTTGAAAACACCGTTTTAAACGCTGAAGAAAAGGTCTGCTCCCTTGAATATGAAATATTCCTGGAAATACGGCAGCATGTTGCCCGTCATACTGCCGATATTCAAAAAGCTGCCGCCCTTGTCGCAGAAATTGACGTTTACAGGTC
This sequence comes from Firmicutes bacterium UBA3936, assembly GCA_002385745.1. Taxonomy (GTDB): domain Bacteria; phylum Bacillota; class Dethiobacteria; order Dethiobacterales; family Dethiobacteraceae; genus DTU027. The sequence continues at coordinate 14,057 of DGEC01000031.1, read as the reverse complement.
TTTGGCCAGGGTTGCCCGTGAATATAATTATGTCCGGCCCCGGGTAACAGACGGCACGGCTGTGACAATTACTGACGGGCGCCATCCCGTAGTGGAAAGGGTTATGCAGGATAAGATGTTTGTGCCCAATGACACCGTTCTTTCACCGGAATCCCAGCAAATACTGCTGATTACAGGGCCCAATATGGCCGGAAAATCAACCTATTTAAGGCAGACTGCGCTTATTGTTCTGATGGCGCAAATAGGCAGTTTTGTGCCGGCCCGTCAGGCTGAAATCGGCATAGTGGACCGCATTTTCACCCGCATCGGAGCAGCCGACGATCTTGTAGGCGGGCAAAGTACCTTTATGGTTGAAATGAGCGAGATGGCCAACATCTTAAACCAGGCGACTGAAAAAAGCCTGATCATCCTGGATGAAGTCGGGCGCGGCACCAGCACCTATGACGGAATGAGCATAGCCCGGGCTATTATTGAGTACCTGTGTAAAAAAATCAAGGCCCGTACACTTTTTGCCACCCATTATCACGAACTGGCAGACTTGGCCGATGAATTTCCGCTTGTTAAGAATTATACTACGGCAATAAAAGAGCGGGGAGAAGAAATAATCTTCCTGCACAAAGTCATCCCCGGAAGTATAGACCACAGCTACGGTCTTCAGGTTGCCCGCCTGGCCGGGATACCCCAAAATGTCATTGCCAGAGCCCGGGAAGTCCTTTTGGAACTGGAAAAAGGGAACTTTTCCCGGCGTGAAACAGCCGCCGCCTCCGAAGAAACACAAATGCGTCTATTTCAGGCCGACCCGGCCTTATCTGCCGCCCTTGCCGAAATTGGGACTGCGGATTTTCTTACAATTACTCCTTTGGAGTCCATGCAACTGCTCTATAAACTGCAGCAGGCGCTAAAAAAAGGGAATGAGAATGGAAATGGGTAGAATAAGAATACTTGACCCTGTAACTGCCAACAAGATAGCCGCCGGTGAAGTTGTGGAACGGCCGGCCGCAGTTGTAAAGGAATTAATTGAAAATTCCCTGGATGCGGAAGCGTCACGCATAGAGATATACGTTGAAAAAGGCGGGATGCGGTTAATCCGGGTGGTTGATGACGGCTGCGGTATGTCCGCCCGGGATGTGGCGAATGCCCTTGAGCGTCACGCCACAAGTAAAATTGAAAGGGAAGAAGACCTGTACGCAGTCAGAACCATGGGTTTCCGCGGTGAGGCTTTGCCAAGCATTGCCGCTGTCAGCCGTTTCAGCCTGCTTTCCCGCCGCGCAAGCGATCAATTTGGAACAAAAATAGTTGTACACGGAGGCGAAAAAATATCCGTGTCGGAGGCCGGCAGCCCTGCAGGAACGGAAGTTATAGCAGCCGACCTGTTTTATAATACGCCGGCCAGGCTTAAGTTCCTGAAAAGCGAAGCGGCGGAAACGGCAAGAATCACTGCCACTGTGCAGCGCCTGGCGCTTGCCCGGCCGGAAGTGTCATTTTGCCTTTATATAAACGGCAGAACAAAATTTGTCACACCCGGCAGCGGCAAACTTGCAGACGTGGCTGCGCTGGTTCTGGGAGGGCAGAATATGCATTCCATGCTGCCGCTTTCCTGGCAAGGCCAATTGCTTAACATGAGCGGCTTTGTCTCCAAACCCTCTCTCAACAGGAGCAACCGCAATCTGCAGTACATTTACGTCAATAAACGTCCTGTTTACTCGCCTTTGCTTTCCGACTCACTGCAGACGACATACCATACGCTTCTCCCGCGCAACCGTTTTCCAGCCGCCATTATCTTCGTGGACATAGCCCCCTCTGAAATAGACGTAAATGTTCATCCCACCAAAAAAGAAGTCAGGTTTTCCCGGGAACGTGATGTTTACCGCGAGTTTTTAAAAGGCGTCAGGGATGTATTGCTGAATAATTCCCTGATCGCCGAGTTACAGCAACCCGGCCTTGCCGGCTTGGAGACTGCCGTCGCTTCTTCTTTACCCGATTACGGCATTAAGATTAAGGATGCAAATCCGCCCGCTCTCTACAGCATGCCGGAAACCCGGCCTGAACAGTCACTTTTTGAGAACAGCTGCAAAGGTTCAGGCGAAGAGAAGCAGGAAGACAGGAAAGAAGGGGAAACGGGCAGCTCATTATTCCCCGGACTGGCCCCCCTTGGCCAGTACAAGTCCACGTATATACTGGCCCAATCAGCGGCAGGAGATTTATATATAATAGACCAGCACGCCGCCCACGAGCGCATAATATACGATCAGCTTAAAAAGGATTTGTCCGCAGGGAACCTGCCTGTTCAGGAGATACTGCCCCAAACCTTCGAATTTGATTTTCAGACTGCCGCTTTACTGCAGGAAAACCTGGACATATTTGAGAATCTCGGTTTTAAATTTGCTGTTTTTGGCAATAATACCTTTATATTGCGCACTGTCCCGGCGTTCTTCAACCATTCCCTGCGGCAGGAAGACATTGCGGAGCTTTTGTCCTCTGAAAACAATGCCTCCAGTGACTCCAGGCTTTTTGAGAAAACCCTGCAAATGATCGCCTGTAAAGCGGCGATAAAGGCTAATCACAGGCTGGATGAACAGGAAATGACGGCACTGCTCCGCAATTTGGCCGCAACATCACAGCCCTTTACCTGCCCCCATGGACGCCCTGCCATTATGGTCCTGACAGAACAGGCAATAGCCCGAAACTTCCGGAGGACCTGACATGCAAAAGCTGCTGGTAATCACAGGGCCCACTGCCGTGGGGAAAAGCAAAATAGCGCTGGAATTGGCAGCCGGGATAAACGCGGAAATAATTTCTGCGGATTCCGTACAGGTTTACCGCGGCTTTGATATCGGCACGGCCAAACCTACCCCTGCCGAGCGTTCCCGCGTCAGGCATCATCTCCTGGATATCGTAGATCCTTCTGAAAACTATACCGTGGCTGACTTTCAAAAAGACGCTTTTGCCGCTATCCGTGATATAAGCGGCAGGGGCAAGCTGCCCATGCTTGTGGGAGGGACGGGCCTTTATATCCGTGCTGTCGTGCGCGGCTTTGCCTTCTCCCCCGCTGCGGAAGATGAAAAATTGCGCCGGAAACTATACAATGAAGCTAAATTACTGGGTCCGCAGGCTCTCCATGAAAAGCTGTCCGCAGTAGATCCCCTTGCGGCGCAGAATATTCACCCCAATGACCTGCGGCGCATAATCCGTGCCCTGGAAGTCCATGAATTAACCCGGCGGCCCATTTCAGAACAGGTGCAGCAAACACCGGCGAAACCGGTTTTTGATACGGTTCAGTTCTGCCTTACCCGCCCCAGAAAACAGCTTTATGAGCGAATAGAAAAAAGGGTGGAAAAAATGCTGGCAGACGGTTTTCTGACTGAAGTCCGCAAGCTTCTGGCACAGGGAATATCGCCCCGTGCCAAGGCAATGCAGAGCCTTGGCTACCGTCAGCTTGTCTCTTACCTGGAAGGCAAGATTACTCTTGCCGAAGCTGTTGAACTGATAAAAAGAGACACACGGCGCTTTGCCAAACGCCAGTTAACCTGGTTTCGCCGTGAACCGGATTTGATCTGGATTGACTTGGATAAATATGACAATAATTTTGCTGTAACGGAAAAAATTTCAACTTTTTTGGCAGGATATTACCAAATAAAAAAGAATTAAATAAATATAATGTTATATCACAAGCTTGGAGGAGATTGGCATGAGCAAGAGCCAGGTGAATTTGCAGGATAATTTCTTAAATATCGCCAGAAAAGAGGAAATGATGCTGACTGTATTCCTAATTAACGGGTATCAGATAAAAGGGACCGTAAAAAGTTTTGACAATTTTACAATCCTTCTTAACGTGGAAAATAAGCAGCAGCTGGTCTATAAGCATGCCATTTCCACCATAATACCTTACCGCAACCTTAATATGGTTCAGACGGCTGAGTAAAAGCTTGTAAGAATTGTGCCGGCCTTACTGAAAGCCAAAAGGCTTACAGTAAGGCTTTTCTGCTTTTAAGGGCGAGTCCAGTTTGTTGCATGCAAAAATTCACAAAGTTCATATAATGTTAGGAGAAGGAGGGAAGGTATGAAACAAAAAACCTTGTTCAACTTTACATATATACCGGAAAAAAAACTGCTCAAGCAGGGCTCTGAATCAGGCCAGCCGGTTTTGCCTGCCTCAGATAATAATGCAAGAAAAAGGGATAAGATAATAACTGAAGACAAAGGCAATCTTCAGAACCTGCTTTCTGAACTTGACAAACTCGTCGGCCTTGCAAAAGTAAAAGAACTGGTCAGGGAAATTATGGCGTTTGTTGAAATCAGCCGCCGCCGGGAAAGATTCAACTTAAAAAATGAAAATCTGGTTTTGCACATGATTTTTTCCGGCAATCCGGGTACCGGAAAAACCACTGTGGCACGGCTGCTCGGCAAAATGCTTGCCGAATTAAAAGTGCTTCCCAAAGGGCATTTAACGGAAGTTGAACGGGCGGACCTTGTAGGTGAGTTTATAGGTCATACGGCTCAAAAATGCCGCGAACAGATAAGAAAGGCTATGGGGGGTATTCTTTTCATTGATGAAGCCTATTCCCTGGCCAGGGGAGGAGAAAAAGATTTCGGCAAAGAAGCAATTGATACTTTGGTAAAAGCAATGGAAGACCACAAAAACGAAATCATCCTGATACTGGCAGGCTATCAAAGGGAAATGGAATATTTTTTAAGAACCAACCCCGGGCTTCGTTCACGCTTCCCCATTCAAATTCATTTTCCGGATTACAGCAGTGAGGAACTGCTGGAAATTGCCCAGCTAATGCTGGATGAAAGGCAGTATTCACTTTCTGTAGGCGCGGCGGAATACCTGCGCAGTTATCTAAAAAGCCGGACGACAGATAAAATTGCCAATTTCAGCAATGCCCGCCTGGTACGAAATTTGATTGAGAAAGCAATTCGCCGGCAGGCGGTGCGTCTAGTTAACCGGAATATTTACAGCCGTAATGATTTAATGGTTCTCTTAAGAGAAGACTTCTTGCCGCCGGCCGGCAGCGGTGAGGAACATTATCTGCCGGATTAAACGGCATTTGCAACAACGGACGCTCTAAGGGGACAAGCTCCTTGCCAAAAGAATACGGAAAATTGCCGGCTGGAACACTTTTTGCTACAATATAGCAAGAAAAACAAGTGCAGCGCCTGCTGTACCGCCTTTTTATACAGGATGCAAGAGGGATATAAAAGGAGAAACTGTAAATATGGCTAAATCGCTGCAGTTTTATCTGGATTTTATTGAGGAAACCGAAAAAGAAATCAAGCCGCTTTTTGCAGAGATTGACAGGGTCGCCCTGCAGAATCAATGGCGTGTTCTGGAAGCTTTCCGCAGTTTGCAAATAGATGAAAGCTGTTTTGCGGCTTCTACAGGCTACGGTTACAATGACCGGGGACGTGAGAAGCTTGATCAGCTCTATGCCAGGGTTTTCGGTGCGGAAGCAGGAATTGTGCGTCCGCAGTTTGTTTCCGGAACCCATGCCATTGCCTGTGCCCTTTACGGCAGCCTGCGTCCGGGAGGGCGACTTTTGTCGCTGACAGGCAGGCCCTATGAAACTCTGCAGAAGGTACTTGGCTTAAATGACAGAGACACGGGCATGCTGGCCGAGCTGAATATAACTTATGAAGAAGCTGATTTTACAACTGCAATTAATGAAACTGCCTTGGATAATCTTTTGGCAGAGAAAGCCGACGTTGTTTTGCTGCAGCGCTCCCGCGGCTATTCCCTGCGCCGTGCCCTGCGTACTTCTGACATTGCCGCTCTTGTCCAAGCCGTAAAAAAGAGGCAGCCGGAAGCAGTAATTTTTGTTGACAACTGCTATGGAGAATTTGTGGAAACAGAAGAGCCCTGTCATGCCGGTGCCGATTTAATTGCCGGTTCGCTGATAAAGAATCCCGGCGGCGGTATAGCCACCGGCGGCGGTTACATAGTCGGCCGTGAGGACCTGGTTGAAAAGGCGGCCTGGCGGCTTACCGCACCTGGACTGGGCAGTGATATCGGCGCCATGGGTACTGTTAAGCGCCTGTATTTTCAGGGACTTTTTGTTGCCCCTCACCAGGTGGCACAATCTTTAAAAGGCATGGTTCTGGCTGCCGCTTTGTTTTCCAACGCAGGATATGCAGTCGATCCTTTACCCTTTGACTTGCGCGGTGACACCGTGCAGGCAGTAACCCTCGGCAGCGCGGATGAACTAATGCTTTTCTGCCGGGCAGTCCAAGCCGCCTCTCCCGTGGAAAGCTTCGTCCTGCCGCAGCCTGCACCCATGCCCGGCTATGAAGACGAAATAATAATGGCTGCCGGTACATTTATTCAGGGAGCAAGCAGCGAGCTTACCGCCGATGCGCCGCTGCGACCGCCTTATCATGTTTTTTTACAGGGCGGGCTTACTTATGAACACCTAAAAATTGCCCTGGCGGAGGTACTGTTTTCCCTGAGGGAGGGAAGAGGAACTCCCAAATAGGTTGACTTTTTTTCGGTACTTTATATACTTTAGGTAATCGTCGAAATGCAGAATTTAGATAGAAGCTTATTGCAATACTGCAGCAGCTTGGCTTAAAAGGGGTGTAAACATGTCATCAGCAACGCAGGGTACCAATGTAAAAAGAAACTTTAGAATTGACGGCATGCACTGTGCGGCTTGCGCAGCAAGAATTGAAAAAAAATTAAGCGGTTTACAGGGTATAAACAAGGCTTTTGTCAACCTGGCAAATAACAGGGCTGTTGTAGAATATGACAGTGCGCAGTTAACAGAAGCCAAGATTATTGACGCTATTACAGAACTGGGTTTTGGGGCTGCCGAAGAAAAATCCGGTGAGAAAAGGGATGCCCTGCAGAAAGAAGAGCAGGAAAAAGCGGAGCTTGCAGCCCGCAAACGCACACTGTTTATTGTTCTGGCAATAACGGCCGTGACAGAAACATTAATGCTGCTTGAATACCGCTTTAATTTCCATATTCCATATCATGACTGGATTATGTTTATTGCCGCCACGCCCATTGTTTTCTGGGCCGGCCTGCCGGTACACCGCGGGGCCTGGCGCTCCCTGCGCCACGGTATGCCGGGTATGGACGTTTTAATTTCAATGGGAACGTTAAGTGCTTATATTTGGGGTATAGTCGCCTTTTTCATACCCAACGCCATTTCCTTTATGGGCATTTCCGGCATGATTATGGCTTTCCAACTGCTGGGACGCTACCTGGAGGCAATTGCCAAGAGCAGAACTTTGGGAGCTATCCGGAAGCTGCTTGAACTGGGAGCAAAAACAGCCCGTATTGTAGTCGACGGCAAGGAAAAGGAAATCCCGGTGGAAGATGTCCGTCCGGGAGATATTCTTTCCGTCCGCCCCGGGGAAAAAATACCTGTTGACGGTATAATCGTTGAAGGTTATACAACTGTAGACGAATCCATGGTCACCGGGGAAAGCCTGCCGGTAGAGAAGACGGCCGGAGATGAAATTATCGGGGCAACCATTAATAAAAACGGTGCCATCTTATTTAAGGCCACAAAAGTAGGCGAGGAGACATTCCTGGCACAGATTATTAGAATGGTGGAGGAAGCCCAGGGCTCAAAGGCTCCTGTTCAGGAACTTGCCGATAAGGTAACCGGCTATTTTGTGCCGGCCGTCATCGCCATTTCCGCTGTCACATTTTTAAGCTGGCTGATTTTTGGCAGATCCTTTGGCACAGCCCTATTCTCCTCCGTTGCAGTTTTGGTCATAGCCTGTCCCTGTGCCCTTGGTCTTGCAACTCCTACTGCCATAATGGTTGGTACCGGCAAGGGAGCGGAAAACGGCATTCTGATTAAGGATGCCGCAAGCCTGCAGACACTATTGAAAGTTGATACAATAATCTTTGACAAGACAGGAACAATTACCAGGGGAGAACCCGTGGTAACAGATATTATTCCCCTGGATAATGTTACGGAAAACGAACTGCTGACACTTGCGGCAGGCGTTGAAACCGCCTCGGAACACCCCCTCGGGCAGGCAATTGTTCGTGCTGCGGAAGATAAAAAACTGAATCCCGGCAAGACTGATGAATTCACCGCCCTGCCGGGACTTGGTATCAGGGCTGTCACCGGAGGTAAAGAAGTGTTTGTGGGAAACAGAAAACTGCTGCAAGAGCAGGGGATTACAGTCGATGATGCTGAATCCAAACTTAAAAGCCTTGAAAATGAAGGCAAAACAACTGTCCTGGTTGCAGCAGACGGTAAGCTCGCAGGCATCATTGCCGTTGCCGACACCTTAAAAGAAGACAGCAAAGAAGCTATCAGCGCTTTAAAGAGCGCCGGGCTAAACTGTATAATGATGACAGGTGACAATGAACGTACTGCCAAGGCAATTGCCGAACAAGTAGGCATCAACCGGGTTTTGGCTCAGGTTTTACCCCAACAAAAGGAGGCGGAAGTACGCCGGCTGCAGGAGGAAGACCTGACAGTGGCTATGGTGGGCGACGGAATCAATGATGCTCCGGCCCTGGCCCAGGCAAATGTCGGTATTGCCATCGGTACAGGTACCGATATTGCCATTGAAGCGTCTGACATTACACTGATCCGGGGAGAACTGACCTCCGTTTTCACTGCCCTGCAGCTTGCCCGGGAGACTTTTAAAATAATCAAGCAAAACCTTTTCTGGGCGTTTGGCTACAATGTTCTGGCCATCCCTATAGCCGCATCCGGACGCTTAAATCCAGCCATTGCCGCCCTGGCCATGGCTATGTCATCTGTTTCCGTCCTGCTTAACTCCCTGCGCTTAAGACGGGTAAAATTATAGCCATCCATAATAATATAAAACGAAAGAAGAAGGCTGATGACAAACTCCAGGAATAATATAGCAAAAATCCTTGCAATTTTAGAAAAGAATTATCCCAACCCGGCCACGGAGCTTAACTTCGAAACTCCGTGGCAATTGCTTGTTGCCGCTGTTCTTTCCGCCCAGTCCACCGACAAGCAGGTAAACAAAGTAACTAAACATCTTTTTGCGAAGTATCCGGCCCCAGGGGACATGGCTGTCGTTTCTCCCGAGCAGCTGGCTGAAGATATAAAAATACTCGGACTGTATCGTACTAAAAGCAAGTATTTGGTGGCAGCCGCTCGCAAAATCTGCAAGGATTACGGAGGAAAAGTGCCGCAAACCCGGGCAGAGCTGGAAAGCCTCCCCGGAGTGGGGCGCAAAACAGCCGGCGTAATCCTGGCCAATGCCTTTGGAATCCCGGCCTTAGCAGTTGACATCCATGTTTTCCGGGTAGCCAACAGGCTGGGGCTTGCTCAAGCCAAAACACCCGCTGAAACAGAAAAGCAGCTCACAGAAACAATTCCGCAGGAAAAGTGGGCTGTCACGCATCACCGGCTCATCCTGCACGGCCGTTATACCTGCAAGGCCCGCCGGCCGGAATGCCGGTCCTGCGCGCTAAGCCCTTATTGCAGCTACTATGACAAACAATACCGGCAGGCAACTTCTTGACGCCGGTAATGCCTGTGGAGTATACAGTAAATAATAAACACCGGCGGCTAAAGAAAAAAAGACGGGGCATGCCTGCCGCAAGCGCCCCGTCTTAATTTACAGTGCGAAACACACCGATTACTTTTCCGATTACCGAAATAAAGGGAGAGCGTATCGGTTCATATAAATCATTTTCCGGTTCCAGGCGAATATGGTCCTTTTCTTTATAAAATCGCTTTACCGTCGCCTCATCTTCAAGCATTGCCACAACAATTTCCCCACTTTGGGCTGTTTCCTGACGCCTGACGATAACGTAATCACCGTCCATTATCCCCGCATTAATCATACTGTCGCCACGTACACGCAGTAGAAATACAGTATCATTGCGTACCATAACCTTGGGCAGGGGAAAGTATTCCTCTATATTTTCCTCGGCCAGGATAGGCTGCCCCGCGGTAACCTGACCTACAACAGGAACACGAATCACATCTGCTATATATGCGGGCTCCTGTTCATATTCCAAGAGCTCAATCGCCCGCGGCTTGGTGGGATTGCGGCGAATCAAGCCCTTTTGCTCCAGTTTTGACAAGTGGGCATGTACAGTTGAACTGGAAGAAAGTCCAACGGCTTCACCAATCTCGCGCACAGAAGGAGGATAGTTCTTTTTCCTTACTTCCTGCCTGATAAAATCAAGAATTTGTTTTTGTCTGGGCGTCAGGTCTTCCACTTGGCAACACCTCGCGCTTTTTTTTAATAATTATATCATAATAATTTTAAAAATACAAACATTCGTTCGTATTTTGTCAAAGAAAACTGTTGACACGCACATATGTTCGTGCTATAGTAAAAGCAAACATATGTTTGGAGTGGTAACTAGTGAGGACTCTGTCTGCCTGTCTTTACCGCAAAAAATTACGGTATAGAGCTTTACAGCGCATGCTGGCCGCTGCCTTTTTTCTCTTTTCTTGCCTTCTCATTATTGCAGTAAGTATTTTTAACAGCAGTATCGCCAGCGGAGAAAGCCGTATGCCACGGATTATCACAATACAAAAGGGCGATACTCTCTGGACACTGGCAAAAAACAACCTGCCTGAAGGTACCGATATCAGAACTTATATTGAGGAGATATGCAGGCATAACAATCTTTCTGGCTCAATTCTTATTCCCGGACAAAAGCTTGAACTGCCTTAACACAAAAACATAAATATTTCAACCCCGGTTATAATAAAAAAAAAGACCGGGGGTGATAAATTGTCAGAAATTCTGCCCTGGAACAGGCAGGAGATATTCCATGACGAAATAGACGGTTATCCTTTACCGGATTTTTTCCCCCTTGAAAAACACTTAACCGGCAAGTCAAAGCAGTACTCAGAAGCAGAAGACGTAGAACTGCCCGATCCTTTGCAAGCGGATAACTTTAGAAATGATTTTATAAATACCTGAAAAAAGCAGCCATTCAGCTGCTTTTTTCCCTTAACGGCCGTTTCCACCGGCATAGAAGGCAATCAGTTTGTTTATCCCGTTCAGATATGCCTTTACAGACGCTTCAACAATATCGGTGGAAGTCCCACGGCCAATATAATTTTTCCCTTGATATTCAATTGTGATGGAAACCTCGCCTAAAGCATCACGCCCTTCCGTTACGGCGCGCAGATTGTATTTTTCCAGCCGCAGCTCCAAACCGGTTATTTTATTAATAGCATTATATGCGGCATCAATGGGGCCGGAACCTGTAGCAGTCTCAATGAAAATTTCTTTATCTTTTTTCAGTTTAACAACGGCGGATGGAATGCTTTTTGTACCGCTTACTGTTTGCAGGTACTCCAGGGAATAAGTGGGAGCGGTATAGACTATACTGTCTGCTATCAGGGCCTCTAGGTCTTCTCGGAAAACTTGCTTCTTTTTGTCAGCCAAATCAAGAAAAAGAGCATAAATCTTTTCAAATTCCTCATCATCCGGAGTGAAACCCATCTGCTGCAGTTCATGGCGTACAGCATGCCTGCCGGAGCGGGCAGTCAGGTTTATTTGTCCGGCTTTGCCGCCGATGAGTTCAGCATTAATAATCTCATAAGTCTGCATGTTTTTTAATATACCGTCCTGATGGATTCCGGAAGAGTGTTTAAAGGCATTGGTGCCGATAACAGCCTTGTTGACAGGAATGGGAATGCCCATCAAGTGGGAAACCATGCGGCTTGTTTTGTATATTTCCTTTGTATTGATATCGTGATGATAATCTTTGAAGTAATCCTTCCGCACAATCATGGCAACAACGATCTCTTCCAAAGCAGCATTCCCCGCGCGTTCACCGATGCCGTTAATATTGCATTCAATCTGCCGCACACCGTGCCGGATGGCTTCCAGGGAGTTGACAACTGCAAGCCCCAAATCATTATGGCAGTGAACGCTGATAATCGCTTTATCTATATTTGGCACACGGTTTCTAATATTGTCTATCATTTCACAAAACTGTTCCGGCACAGCGTAACCAACGGTATCAGGCAGGTTTATTACCCTTGCGCCGGCATTAATGATACCTTCAATTACCCTGCACATATAATCGAGTTCACTGCGTGTTGCATCTTCCAGGGAATACTGGACTTCAGGGGTAAACTTCCTGGCATATTTGACTGCTTCAATCCCCATGTTCAGCAATTCCTCCGGGTCCTTGCGCAGTTTATACTTCATGTGGATGGGAGAAGAGGCCAAAAACACATGAATACGCGGCTGCTCAGCCTTTTTTATTGCCTCCCAGCAAACTTCTATATCCTTTGGCAACGCCCTGGCCAGTCCGCAAATTACCGGACCCTTAACTTCCTTGGCAATAGCTTCTACAGCTTTGAACTCACCGGGGGAAGAAATGGGAAACCCGCATTCAATAATATCAACATTCAGCTTGGCAAGCTGTTTGGCTATTTTCAGCTTTTCTTTGGGATTCAGCTTTGCACCCGGTGTTTGTTCGCCGTCCCGCAGTGTAGAGTCAAAAATATATATTTTCTCAGACATTCGAACACCTCCTTGTTTTATATAAAAACCCCTTCACCTTATAGAGGCGAAGGGGCTCCGCGGTACCACTCTATTTGGCAGTAAATATACTGCCTGCTCAAACCCGTAACGTGGGAAACGTCCAGGCCTACCGGTCACCTTTCGGGCTGGCACTCAAGGGTGAGTTCATGCCGGTGCAAAGTCCGCCTTTCACCACCCGGCGGTTCTCTGTGCTTTGCAGATCGTCACTTTTTCCCTCTCATAGCTTTGTTATAGCAATTTTATTTTCTATCATAGCAAAGATATGCAAAAAGTCAATCATTTTTTTATTAATTATTTTTCAGTTTTCCCAAAACGCTAAAATTGCCACGGATAATGGCAATAAAAAGAGGAAATCATTATTATCCTGCAGTAAATTAATATTTATGATAGATTATGGCAAGAGGGGAGAAGTATGCAGGGAAAACTGCTGGCTGCCGTAGATGTCGGCGGCACCAAGATTTATACTGTGATAGCCGACCAAAACAACAATATCCTAGCAAAAAAACGTTTCAGAACTCCTGCTGCAGCTGATCCGCAGTCAATTATTACTGAAATAGCAAGCTCCGTACTGGAGCTGCTAAAAAATGTGAAAGCAGAGCCGGAGGATTTGAGTGCTGCCGGAATTTGCGTGGCCGGATATTATGACTGGCAAAGAAAAATATTGTGCAATTCCCCCAATCTGCCGCAGCTAAACAATCTGCCGCTGGAAGAAGTCATTGCCAAAGAACTTGGTGTCCCAGTACTTGTCGAAAATGATGCCAATGCCGCTGCCGTCGGTGAAACCCGTTTTGGAGCAGGGAAGGGCTTTAGAGATGTAATTTTTGTCACAGTCAGCACAGGCATTGGTTCCGGGCTAGTGCTTGACGGCAGGCTGTACCGCGGCAGCCATGGTTTTTCCGGGGAAATCGGCCATATGACAGTACAGCCGGGAGGACTCCTCTGCGGCTGCGGACGCCATGGCTGCCTGGAAACCGTTTCCTCCGGCAAAGCCATGGCCCGCAGTGCCCGTGAAGCTATCAAAAGAGGAGAAAAGACAGTCCTGGCTAAGGCTGCCGACCGGGGCGGACGAATTACTGCTGCCGAAGTATTTGCCGCTGCCGCAGAAGGTGATCAAGTTGCTGCCGGGATCCTGGACGATGCCATAAAATACCTGGGCCTGTGTTTGGTAAATACAATTAACCTTCTAAATCCTGCCGTTATCATAGTCGGCGGCGGTGTAGCAGAGGCAGGGGAAGTCTTTTTCTTACCCCTGCAGGCAATACTTGCCAGTGATGCTATGGCCTGTACTTCTGATCCTGTTCTTTTGAAAAAAGCAGAATTGGGAGCGGAAGCGGGTGTTTTCGGTATGCTTTACCTGCTGAAAGAACATCTCCGCCTCTGCGATTAAACTGCCGGGCAAAAGGAAAGAGCATGCTAAATGTAGAATTGCCATAACAGAATAGAAAAGCAGGTGATTTTAATGATTGATGCTGTGCTGTTAGATCTGGATGAAACCTTACTGGATTTGGACACAGATGATTTTTTGAAACGATATTTTAAAAAGCTCGGCGAACATCTGGCTCCTTTTGTGGACCGGGAAACTT
>DGEC01000063.1 GCA_002385745.1 Firmicutes bacterium UBA3936 | reverse complement strand
GTTGTTTTATGTCACTGTTGCGGCAGTACAGGGTTTTTGATAGAATATTAGTATTGATTGGAAAACAGGAGGTAATTGCATGACCCGCCAGGAAACAATATACGATATGCTTATTGTCGGGGGCGGGCCGGCAGGATTATCTGCGGCTATATACGCTTCCCGTGCAAGAATGTCTGTTCTAGTAATTGAAGCCATGCTTTCAGGAGGTCAGATTGCAACAACAGAAAGACTTGAGAATTATCCGGGATTCCCCGAAGGGATAGGCGGTGCTGAATTTGGACAATTGCTGGAAGCCCAGGCACGCAGATTTGGCACAGAGATGGTTCTGGCAACGGTTACCGGGGTTTCTTCAGAGGGAGAAATAAAAACGGTGCAAACTTCGAATGGAACTTACCGGGGGCGCACACTTCTGATAGCCTCGGGGACCCGGCCCCGTGCCTTGGGTGTTCCGGGAGAGGAAGAATTCAAAGGCAGAGGTGTTTCTTACTGCGCCACATGTGACGGCTTTTTCTATCAGGATCAGGAAGTTGCAGTTGTCGGGGGAGGCGATTCCGCCCTGCAAGAAGCGATGTTCCTGACGAAATTTGCTTCCAAGGTATACATTATTCATCGCCGCGACCAGCTGCGGGCCATTAACATATTACGGGAACGGGCAAAGGCAAACCCTAAAATAGAATTTCTGCTTGACTCCCAGGTCAGGACAATAAACGGCACAGACAGCGTTGAAAGTGTGACTGTGTACAATAAGAAGCTGGACAAAACCCGGGAAGTAAAAGTCAGCGGCATTTTTCTCTACGTCGGACTGATTCCCAACACGGATTTTCTCGATAGCAGCATAAAGGTAGATGAATACGGCTATATCATTACCAATGAAGCAATGGAAACATCTGTTGCCGGAGTGTATGCCGCCGGTGATATCCGTCAAAAGAGTTTGCGCCAGGTGGTTACAGCCGTGGCAGACGGTGCTATTGCTGCTGTTTCGGCAAACAACTATCTTTATGGATAAAAAAAGGAGGTAATAAAATGAGCACATATGTAGTGGAAGTCAATGATGCGGATTTTGAAACTGAAGTTTCGCAGGCAGAATTGCCCGTTATTGTTGATTTTTGGGCATCATGGTGCGGCCCTTGCCGCATGATGGCTCCTGTTTTCGAGGAGTTGGCCGGTGAGTTGTCCGGTCAGGTAAAGTTTGTCAAAGTGGATGTCGACAAAAACAGGAGTTCGGCAAAAAAGTATAATGTGATGAGCATACCGACGTTGTTATTCTTCAAAAACGGGGAAACGGTTGACACACAGGTAGGTTTCATCGCCAAAGAGCAGTTAAGAAAAAAAATAACAGACGCTTTCGGTATCTAGGATGAAAAGAGGGCTGCAGAAAAAGTTGCAGCCCTTTTTCTGTCAGGGAGCGGTTTTTGTTGCGGGAAACACAAGCACTGCGCACTTTTGGGGTATATACTTCTCCTCCCGGTATTAAACTAAAGAAAAACAGGGAGGACAGACATGAGAACCATTTGGAAAGGTGCCGTCAGCTTTGGGCTGGTCAGCATCCCTGTCAAACTTTTTCCGGCTACGGAACACAAAGATGTAAAATTTCGCTATTTGCACCGGTCCTGTCAGGCACCGCTGCAGTACAAAAAAATATGTGTTGCCTGTGGAAAAGAAGTACCGCAGGAAGAAATTGTACGGGGCTATGAATATGAGAAAGGCCGTTTTGTGATTATCAATGAAGAAGACCTGGAAAGAGTGCCTGATGAACAGACAAAAACAATTGACATAATGGATTTTGTGGCTTTACAGGAAATAGATCCGGTTTATTTTGACAAAAGCTATTACCTGGCCCCGGCTGAGGCAGGAGAAAAGGCCTATGCTCTGCTGCGTCTGGCCATGGAGGAAACGGGAAAAATTGCCGTGGCCAAGATAATTATCCGAACTAAGGAATCCCTTGCAGTAATCAGGGGGTACCGGAACTTGCTGGTTCTGGAGACTATTTTTTATCCCGATGAAATCAGAAACCCCAATCAGCTGCCGGGTTTTGAAAGGGAAGTAAAAGTAAACGATAAAGAAATGAAAATGGCTTGTGAACTGATTGAAAACCTGGCGACTGACTTCAACCCGCAAAAGTATGAAGATACCTACCGCAAGCAGCTGCTGGAAATGATTCAGGCTAAAATTGCCGGAGAACAAATTGCCGTGCCGGAGATGCCGCAGCAGGGGAAAGTTGTTGATTTAATGGATGCCTTGAAAGCGTCAGTGGAAATGGCCAAAAAGACTGCTGACAAAAGTGAGAAAAAGAGCAAGAGAAAACGGAAAAAGGCTGCCGGTGAATGAGCATGCTTTTTAAACGTCTGCTGCCTATGGAACCTGTAAAGGCGGATGCCGTTCCCGCAGGTCAAGGTTATCTTTACCAGGTTAAATGGGATGGAGTGCGGATTATAGCCCATGTGGGCGACGGCCGGGTAATGTTGCATAACCGGAAATTAAAGGACAGAACACAGCATTACCCTGAACTTGCAAGCCTTTTGCAGCTGGTCCGAGGCAGTGCCGTTTTGGATGGTGAGCTTGTGGCCTTTAAAAACGGCAAGCCTAATTTTCCGCTGGTACTGGAGAGGGATTTAATCAACCCGGAGCGTTTCGGCGGCCGTGGGAAACTGTCCGGGAAGATACCTGTTTTTTACCTTGTTTTTGATTTGCTATGGCTCAACGGGCAGGACCTGACATCCTTTCCCCTGAAAAAAAGGCAGGAACTGCTGCATGATTGTCTGGATGAAAGTGATATTGTTAGGCAAGTGGAGAATTTCGCAGACGGAGAGGCGCTGTATACGGCAGTTGCTGAAAAAGAGTTGGAGGGCATTGTGGCAAAAAAAGAAAACAGCCTTTACAAAAGCGGCAAAAAAAGCCGGGACTGGTTAAAAATAAAAATCCGCCGGCGGCAGCTTGTTGTCATTGGGGGATATACTGTAAAAAACGGCCGTCCCAGTGCGCTGCTTGTGGGAGCTTTCCGCCAGGGGAAGCCTGTTTATCTGGGAAGTGTGGCTTCCGGCCTGTCTGAAAGGGATTTTTCTCTTTTAATACCTTATCTGCAGAAGAACAAGGTTTCCGAGCCGCCCTTTGCCGGAGCTGCTTTTGGCAGGGACAGAATCTGGGCAAAACCTTCTTTAACCGCTCTTGTTGAGTTTGCTGAATGGACAGAGGATTTGCGCATGCGCCAACCCGTGTTTATCGGTTTTACCAAAGACAAGCCTGATGAGTGTGTCCTCTCGTAAACTAAAGGGAAGTGAAGTTTTGCCTGTTTTGCAAATAAATAATAGGCAGGTAAATCTTAGCAATCTGGATAAAGTGTTCTGGCCGGAGACGGGCCTGACAAAGCATGACCTTTTGCAGTTTTACATAGACATTTCTCCTTATCTGCTGCCGTACCTTAGGGACAGGCCCTGCAGCTTTCAGCGCCTGCCTGACGGGATTGACGGAAAACAGTTTTATCAGAAAAATGTACCTTCCTTTGCTCCCTCCTGGATTCAAACCTTCCCTGTTTCCAGAGGAAAGAAAATAATAAACTACATTCTGGTTAATAACCTGGAAACACTTGTCTATTTGGTGAATCTGGCATGTATGGTATTTCATCCCTGGCATTCCCGTATTCACAGCCTAAATTTTCCCGACTGGGGAGTAATTGACCTGGATCCCCAGCCGGGAGTACCATTTTCCGCCGTTTTGGAAACTGCGGCCTTTGTTAAAGAAATACTGGATGAGCAGGGTTTAAACGGTTATCCCAAAACATCGGGAGCTACAGGTCTGCAGATATTTTTGCCGCTTAAGCCCCGCTATACTTATGAGCAGGTAAAGGGGATGTTTGAATATCTTTGCCTGCAGGTCCATCGCAGGGCGCCGCGCCTGACAACCATGGAAAGAACGGTTAAAAAACGCGGTCTTGCAGTATATCTTGATTATCTTCAGAATTTGCAGGGTCAGACAATCAATGCGCCTTATACCGTTCGCCCGGTACAGCAGGCGCAAGTTTCCACCCCTGTAACATGGGAGGAAGTGCTTTCACAGAGCTTTACCCCGCAAAGTTTTACAATGCTAAATATCAGGCAGCGCCTTAATGAAAAGGGTGATATTTTTTTGCCGGTAATCAAAGAGGGGCAGCTCATGCCCCGGTTACTGCATAAAGCAGCAAAGAAAAAAGGCCAGGATTAGAAGCCTGGCCTTGGAAACGGACATCCGTTTCCTCAGCAGCCGTCGCCTTTATTGCGGTTAACTTTGTTTTTCCTCTTTTTGTTGAAATCGGCAAGGTTTTCATCGGCAAATTCCACGCTGTCTGTTAAATTATTTCTATTATTGTTTTTATTGTTCAAGTTTACGTTTTTACCTGTACTTTTCTTTTTTGAATTCTTGTTTTTGGAAGCCACTATGCCGATCAACTCCTTTTCCTTTTTGGCTGCACAAATAGTTTTTGCAGCTAAAGCCCGTTTATACTGGAACAAACAAGCAGATAGGATGCAGCAAAAGCGGACTAAATCATACTAAATGCCGGAAGTATAGATTTTGCAAAAATATTGTAAAAAAAGCGCAGGACAGAGCATAATAATAACAATAGTCAAAAAAGGACAAATTTGCCTGACAATCGACTGCCAGCAGGTTTGCTATAGGGGTATATGCTGGTTATACTATAATTAGTCAGGAAAGGTCAGTTTGGAGTGGTGCCTATGAGTAGTTTAGCCAACAGGATTGAAGCATATATTAAGAGGTTGCTTGCGGCAAGCCCCAACTCCACACTGGTTCTTCAAAGGAAGGAGCTTGCCGAGCGGTTTCGATGTGTGCCCTCCCAGATTAATTACGTGCTTTCAACCCGCTTTACGACTGAACTTGGATATCTGGTGGAAAGCAGGAGGGGCGGCGGTGGTTTTATCAGAATCAGGCGCCTGGACTTAAACCGCGATAAAGTGGTGCAGATAATGGAAATGTTAAGTGAGTTGAACAGCGAAGTTAATAAAGATGAGGCCCTTGATTTTGTCACCCGTTTAATGGAATCCCGGCTGATTACGCGGCGGGAAAACAGGCTGATGAAAGCTGTCTTAAATTCCGAGTTTTTCGATGATCAGGCTAACCATGCGGAAATGCTGGTTTGTATGCTAAAGGTCTTGCTTGAAGATTCTTAAACAGGAGGTGTTTGCATTGCTTTGTCAGGAATGTCAAAAAAGGCCGGCTACGGTACATTTAACAAAAATAATCAATAATGAAAAACAGGTTTGGCACCTGTGCGAGCAGTGCGCCCGGGAAAAGGAGGAATTTAATTTTGATTATCCGCCCTTTTCCCTGCAGAGCCTGCTTTCCGGCTTGTTAAATATGGAAACCCAGACGGAAGCCCAGCCTGTGGATTACCCAACAACAAAGATACAGTGTGACAACTGCAGCCTGACATATACCCAGTTCAGGCAGATTGGCCGTTTTGGCTGCAGCAACTGTTACACCGCTTTCAGTGACTACCTGTTTCCGCTGCTGCGGCGCCTTCACGGGTCAGCCCGGCATGTGGGCAAAATCCCGAAAAGAGCAGACAGCACAGTTCAACTGCGCCGTAATCTAGAGAATTTACGGAGAAAATTACAGCAGCTGGTTGAAAGAGAGGAATTTGAAAAAGCGGCACAGGTCCGTGATGAAATACGCCGGTTGGAAAAAGAAGTACAGAATGGTGGTGAAGATTATGAGGCAAAGAATTAAAGCCGGGGTTGTCAGCAAGTGGCTGGAAAACACGGGACCTGACAGCGAAGTCGTTCTCAGCAGTCGTATCCGCCTTGCCCGCAATTTAAGGAACATTCCCTTTCCTTACCTGGCTTCCGACAGCCAAACCGCCGAGGTTGCAAAGCAGGTTCGCGGGCTGTTGCAGGAAAAACCGGATGTGTTTGCTGATATTCATTATTATGCCGTCAGTGAACTGACTCCCCTCGAAAGACAGGCATTGCTTGAAAGGCACCTGATTAGCCCGGCTTTGCTCAAAGAAGACCATAACTCTGCCGTCTTGTTGAGGGAAGATGAATCTTTAAGCATTATGATAAATGAAGAAGACCACCTGCGCTTTCAATGCCTGCTTCCCGGTCTGCAGCTTGAGAGTGCCTGGAAGATGGCTGACCATTATGATAATTTGTTTGAAGAAGCGCTTGATTATGCCTTTGATGAACAGTTGGGCTACCTGACTGTCTGTCCGACAAACGTAGGTACGGGGCTGCGGGCTTCAGTAATGGTACATCTGCCTGCCTTGAACCTTACGAAGCGCCTGAACAGGGTCCTGTCGGCCATTGCCCAGGTTGGCCTGGCGGTCCGGGGCATGTACGGAGAAGGCTCGGAGATAACCGGTAATCTTGTGCAAATATCAAACCAGATTACCCTTGGGCAGAGCGACGAAGATATTATTAAAAACCTTTTTGGCGTAACAAAACAAATCGTTGAACAAGAGCTTCAGGCCCGGCAAATACTTTTAAACGAAAGCCGGGATCAGATTGCCGACCGTGTTAACCGCTCTTTCGGCATCCTCAAGCATGCCCATCTGATGTCCTCGCAGGAAGGCATGCAACTTCTTTCCGATGTCCGCCTGGGGATTGACCTTGGACTTATTGAGGACAAGAAGGGGCTGGCTTTAAAAGAACTTTTGGTTTTGCAGCGGCCTGCCAATTTACAGCTGCTTACCGGCAAAACTTTGGATGTTTTTGAGAGAGACAGGGAAAGAGCAAAACTGATGAGGCAATACCTGGCCTAGTGCTTTAAAATATTTAAGGAGGTGCAATTAATGTATATGTTTGGACGTTTTACACAGAGAGTGCAAAAAGTATTTCTTCTTGCCCAGGAGGAAGCAAAAAGCTTTAACCATAATGTTATAGGTACGGAGCATATTCTGTTGGGATTGGTGCGTGAAGGAGGAGGCATTGCCGCCAAGGTACTGATTTCCATGGGTGTGGATTTGAACAGAATCCGGATGGAAATAGAGAAATTAATTGGCAGGGGCAATGCACAGCTTGTTTCACAAAGTATAAGTTATACACCACGGGTAAAAAAGGTGATTGAACTGGCCATTGAAGAAGGACAAAATCTCGGCCATAATTACGTGGGCACGGAACACTTGCTGCTTGGGCTGATCAGAGAGGGCGAAGGAATAGCGGCACAGGTCCTTAACAATCTGGGTGTTGACCTGGCTAAAGCGCGTAAGGCCGTCCTCGACATGCTCGGCAGTGTCCAGGGACCGCTGCCTGAAAGTAAAGGACAGGCGGGAACGGCAACGCCGACAGTAGACCAGTTTGGCCGTGATCTGACGAAGATGGCAAAGGAAGGCAAACTTGATCCGGTTATCGGCAGGGAAGCTGAAATCGAGCGCATTATCCAGATTTTGTCCCGCCGGACAAAAAACAACCCTTGCCTGATAGGTGACCCGGGAGTTGGAAAAACTGCCATTGTTGAAGGCCTTGCGCAGCGAATCAATGAAGGGAATGTCCCGGAAAACCTGAAAGGCAAGCGGGTAGTGGCACTTGAACTGGCCGGAGTAGTGGCAGGGACAAAATACCGGGGAGAGTTTGAAGAACGTTTGAGAAACATAATGGAAGAACTGCGCAATGCAGGCAATGTCATTGTTTTTATCGATGAAATGCACACCATAATCGGTGCCGGAGCCGCTGAAGGGGCAATTGATGCTTCCAATATTTTAAAACCTGCCCTGGCAAGGGGTGAACTGCAAGCCATAGGTGCTACCACCCTGGACGAATACCGCAAGCATATTGAGCGGGATCCGGCCCTGGAGCGCCGCTTCCAGCCTATAATGGTAGGTGAACCCACCAAGGAAGAATCCCTGGAGATTTTAAAGGGCTTGCGGGACCGCTATGAAGCCCACCACAGAGTTAAAATTACCGATGCGGCTTTAAAAGCTGCCGTCAATCTCAGTGCCCGTTATATTAACGACCGCTT
Source organism: Firmicutes bacterium UBA3936 (assembly GCA_002385745.1). Taxonomy (GTDB): domain Bacteria; phylum Bacillota; class Dethiobacteria; order Dethiobacterales; family Dethiobacteraceae; genus DTU027. The sequence continues at coordinate 32,011 of DGEC01000063.1, read as the reverse complement.
TTTGCCGGATAAAGCTATTGACCTGATTGATGAGGCTGCTTCCCGTGTCCGGATGAAAGCATATACTGCGCCGCCCGACCTGAAAGAAATGGAAGAACGCCTGGAGACACTGCGCCAGGAAAAAGAGTCGGCGGTTCGCAGCCAGGAATTTGAGCAGGCAGCAAAGCTGCGGGATAAAGAACAGCAGTTGAAGGAGGAGCTTGAAAACCTCAAGAGAGACTGGGAGCAGCGCAAGTTGAAGGATACCCAGTCAGTTACGGAAGAAGATATAGCACAAATTGTTTCCGCCTGGACAGGAATTCCTGTCACTCAGCTGGCCCAGGAGGAAACGGAACGCCTCCTGAACATGGAGCAAATTCTGCATAAGCGGGTTGTCGGACAGTCTGAAGCGGTTAAGGCCGTATCACGGGCAATCCGCCGTTCCAGGGCAGGGCTGAAGGACCCCAAGCGCCCGATTGGCTCCTTCATCTTTCTGGGACCAACCGGAGTTGGTAAAACCGAGTTGGCCAGAGCGCTGGCGGAAAGTCTTTTTGGCGATGAGGATGCCTTAATCCGTCTGGACATGTCAGAGTATATGGAGAAACACACCACATCGCGCCTGATTGGATCGCCTCCCGGTTATGTGGGTTATGATGAAGGCGGTCAGCTGACTGAACAAGTGCGGCGCAAGCCTTATTCGGTTATTCTGTTTGATGAAATTGAAAAGGCTCACCCGGAAGTGTTCAACGTGCTGCTGCAGGTGCTGGAAGACGGCAGGCTGACGGACGGCAAAGGCCGGACGGTTGATTTCCGCAACACAGTCATTATCATGACTTCAAATGTGGGTGCCGGCAGGTTAAAGCAGACTTCCCTGGGCTTCCGGCCCGGTAACAGTGAGAAAGACTATGAAGACATGAAAGATACAATTCTTGGCGAACTGAAGTATACCTTCCGTCCTGAATTTCTCAACCGCATCGATGAAATTATAGTCTTCCACGCTCTGGAAGAAGAACATCTTTCAGAGATTGTCAATCTGATGCTGGCAGAAGTGCAGGGCCGCCTGGCAGAGTACGGTATCGGAATTAAAGTTACCGAAAAGGCCAAAAAACTGCTGGCTGCTGAAGGCTTTGACCCGACATACGGCGCCCGTCCCCTGCGGCGTGTTATCCAGCAAAAAGTAGAGGATGAAATTTCGGAACAAATGCTAAGAGGAGAATTTACTGTAAATGACACCATAATCGTGGATGCAAAAAATAAGAAGCTTGTTTTCAGCAAGGAAAGCAAAGATAATAGCGGCAGTGATGACGGCAAAGACAAGACAGAGGCCGCAGAATAATCACAGAAAAGGTGCTGCAAAAGCGTTACAGGATGCTTTGCAGCACCTTCTTTTTATTTTGGGACGACAACTAAAACCAAAAGGGTTTGCTGCCGTTAATAAGCAGGAAATCTCTCTAAGGCAAAGAAAACAACAGCTGCCGGATTGTTTTACAGTAAAAAGGATTTTTTTAGGCTCTGTAGAAATAAAACTGTTGTAAAATAATTGTGCTATACTTGTATATAGGGGCACATATACATTATTAATGAAACCTGTAGTGCCCGCACAAAAGGAGCATTCTGTGGGAAAGTAATTGCTCAGTTATCACCTGAGAGCCGGCTGCTGTTGTTGTAACGGTTGGAAACTATATTGAAAGGAGGAGTTTAATTTGAGCAATATCAAATATGATGTGTTTTCCGATGTTCCTCAATATGTCCCCTGTCAAGCGGGTTGCCCTGTGCACACCGATGTCCAGGAATATGTGAGGCAGATCTCGCTTGGTAATTATGACAAAGCAGTGGAAGCCATTGTTGCTCCGAACCCGCTGGCATCTGTCTGTGGTATGATTTGTGCCCACCCGTGTGAAGATGAATGCCGGCGCAAAGATGTAGATGAAGCAATTGCTATCCGTGCTCTCAAGCGTTTTGCCCTGGAAAACGGCAAATGGCCGGAAGTCAAGAAAGCTGCCGTGACTCGCCCGGAAAAAGTGGCCATAGTAGGCGGAGGTCCTGCCGGGCTCGCGGCTGCCAGGTATCTGGCGGAAATGGGGTTTGCCGTAACCGTCTTTGAAAGGGAAGCGGAGGCCGGAGGTGCCATAGCCAATTATATCCCGCAGTACCGGCTGCCTATGGAAGTGCTGCGCAGAGACATTTCCCGCATTGCTGCCCTGGGGGTGGAAATCAGGACCGGGCTTGAATTGGGCAAAAATATATCCGTTGCTGAACTGGCCAATGAATACCAGGCAATTATTCTTGCCTTGGGACTGCCTGCCAGCCGGACTTTATCCGTTCCCGGCGCCGACGCCAGGGATGTAATGCTTGCCTTGCCGTTTTTAAGATCCGCCAAATACGAAAACTTTAAATTTGAACCGGGCAGGCATGTACTGGTAATTGGCGGCGGCAATGTGGCCATGGACGTTGCCCGTTCAGCTCTGCGCTGCGGGGCGGAAAGCGTTAAGCTGGCCTGTCTTGAATGCAGCAGCGAGATGCCCGCTTCCCCCTGGGAGAGGGAAGAAGCCCTTGAAGAGGGAGTAATAATGAACCCGGCCTGGGGGCCCAAGCGGATACTGGTAGATGATGCCGGCAGGATTACCGGCATGGAGCTCCAGGAAGTCGTAAGCGTTTTCGACGAGCAGAAGCGCTTTAACCCAAAGTACGGCCAGGAGACAAAGGTTATTGAATGCAATGTGGTAATTCTGGCTATCGGCCAGACAAATGATGATTTGTCATATTTAACCCGGGACGGCATTGAGCTGACGGAGCGCGGCACTTTAAAATTTGACAGGCGCACCTTGCAGACAAGCAGGCCCGGTGTGTTTGCCGCCGGCGAAATTGTCACCGGCCCCGGGCTTGCCGTTGATGCCATGGCTAACGGGCAAAAGGTTGCTTTGGCCGTCAGGCATTACCTGGATAATATACCCTTTGATGCGGAACTGGCGGACCGTTATACGGTTTTAAAACAGTTGAATCCGGACACCGCTGAAAAGGTTAAGCGGCTGGATCGCAAGGCAGTGCCCTTGCTTGACGCCAAAAGGCGGGTGCAGGGCAATGAAACTGTGGAAATCGGTTACGATGAACGGACTGCCCTTTGTGAAAGCCGCCGCTGCATGGATTGTGCCGCCGGTGCGGAATGCATGGATGAACTTTGCGCTGTCTGCCTGACCTGCCTGCGCATCTGCCCTTACGGGGTACCCCATATCGATGAAAACGGGATTTTTACCATTCGCAACGAAGAATGCCAGGCTTGCGGACTGTGCGTCGGCATCTGTCCCGCCACTGCCATCCGTTTCCGCAACCATTATGCCCAGCATGCCCTTGACCGGCTGGAAGAGGCCGTTGCCTTGGCCGGCCAGGGCGGAGAGCCAGTGACGGTAGTTTTCTGCTGCAGTTACGGTGCCTTCGCGGAGCGGGCATTCCTTGATTATGTCAATCAGAAGAAACCGCAGAATCTGGCAATTGTCCGTGTGCCGTGCGTAGCCAAGGTTGAAATTGCCAATATCCTCAAGGCCTTTGACTGTGGAGCGGAGGCTGTCCTTGTCGCCGGCTGCGAGGAAGAAGAAGAATGCACTTACTTTGATGTTGCCAAGTGGGCAGCAAAACGTGCAGTCAGAGCCGGGGAGATTCTGGCGGAAATCGGCCTGGAGAAAGAGCGGGTAAAATATGTAAGCCTGACACCTGATGAAGTTCGGAATTTTGCTGCTGCAGCCGACAGTTTTCTTACTGAAGTGGCGGCCGCACTGGCCGGCCAAGGAGGTGAAGAGTAAATGATAGTTGGGGAACGCAAACCTTTGGCGGAGATTTTGAAAGCCATTGAACCATACAAAAAAGTGTTAATCTTGGGTTGCGGTGAATGTGTGACAGTATGTATGGCCGGCGGGGATAAGGAAGCACGGGAAACTGCCCTGGCGCTGTCCATTGCCCGCCGGAAAGCAGGCAACCCTTTGGAAGTGAAAAGCCATACTGTGGAGCGCCAGTGTGAGTTTGAATACCTGGAATCCGCCCGTCAAATGGTTGAGGAGGCCGATGTGGTTGTTTCCCTGGCCTGCGGCGTCGGTGTCCAGACCATGAATATGCATTATGAAGATAAACAGACTCTTCCCGGTCTTAACACTACCTTCATGGGTATGCCTGTAGAGTCCGGTGTCTGGATGGAGAACTGCCTGGGCTGCGGTTCCTGCGTACTGGAAGAAACCATGGGAATCTGCCCTATTGCCCGTTGTTCCAAGAGCATGCTGAACGGACCCTGCGGTGGCTCGCAGGATGGAAAATGCGAAGTCAGCAAGGATATAGACTGTGCCTGGCACTTAATTGTGGAACGGATGATGAAATTTAACAAGCTTGAGCAGCTGCAGGAAGTCAAGCCGCCGAAAGACTGGACACCGTCTCACCACGGCGGGCCGCGCAAAATGATCAGGGAGGATGTGAAGCTGTAATGACAAAAAGCAATCTGCAAAAAGTGTTGGAAAGCGGAATTTTTGCGGTTACAGGCGAACTTGGCCCTCCAAAAAGCGCGGAACGGGAAAAAGTTGAGCATCATGCCAAAATCCTCAAGGGTTATGTGGATGCCGTCAACCTGACGGATAACCAGACGGCCATTGTGCGGGCTTCCAGTATTGCCTGCGGCAAAATTATTCTGGATTTGGGAGTGGAGCCAAATATACAGATAACCTGCCGCGACCGCAACCGGATTGGCATCCAGTCCGATGTCCTAGGTGCCGTAGCCCTGGGAATTAAGAACATTCTTTGCATCCAGGGCGACCATGCAAGTTTCGGCAATGAACCGCAGGCCAAAAATGTTAATGACCTGGATTCAATAAATTTAATCAGTACCTTGAAAAAAATGAGGGACGAACAGGAACTTTTGGGCGGCGACAAGTTGGAAGCACCCATCGATATTTTTATCGGTGCGGTGGCCAACCCCTTTGCCGACCCCTTTGAGTACCGTGCCTACCGCCTGGCCAAAAAAGTAGCTGCCGGGGCCGATTTTATACAGACCCAGGCAATTTACGATATGGAGCGGTTTGAACGCTGGATGGAAAAGGTCCGGGAACTGGGCCTGCATAAGAAGGTACCCATTCTTGCCGGCATTATTCCCCTGAAATCAGTGGGAGCCGCCCGCTACATGCAAAAGAATGTTGCCGGTATGATTGTTCCCGACCATATTATTGACCGCCTTAAGGCAGCCGAGGATAAAAAGGCTGAAGGTGTGAATATCGCCGTGGAAATGATCAAACACCTGCAGACCATTGAAGGCGTTGCCGGTGTTCATATTATGGCTGTAGCCTGGGAAGAGATTGTCCCGGAAATTGTCAAGCGGGCAGGGCTTTATCCGCGCCCCAAGTTTGACTGAAATAGTTACTGCAAAAATTAAGATAACCCGGTCAAGCGGCCGGGTTATCTTAATTTGTTAAGATCGCATTAAGGAAAAGGAAAATTTCAATGCACGGGGAATAGAATAAGGGGAAAACTTGTTTATACGGAGGTTTTTGTGGAGAAGCAATTTGTTGCCAAACTGCAAATCGGCGACACCGTTCACAGTGAATTTGTGGTGACTGAAAAGACACTGCTTGCCTTTAGCCAGCCCAACCGGGCCGGCGAGCAATACCTGCGGCTGCAATTGGCAGATATCACGGGGAGCATCCGGGCCGTAGCCTGGGAGCGCGGCCCGGAAATGGCGGAGCTGTTTTCCACCGGTGACGTAATCCGTGTACGGGGAGATGTGGTAAATTATAACGGTCCCCAGTTAACTGTTTATGATATTGAACGGGTGGCTGAACATGAAATAAAAAAACACTATTTTATAAAAACATCCAAGCGCAGTATAGAGGAGATGCTGGAAGAGCTGCAGTGGACGTGTAATCAGGTGACGGAACCGCATTTGCGGCGCCTGCTGGAAGCATTTTTCAAGGATAAAGAGTTTCTTGCGTCTTATGCCGGCGCACCGGCTGCCCGTTCCGTTCACCACAATTACCTGGGTGGGTTGTTGGAACATTCACTGGAAGTAGCAGCACTCTGCCGTCATTTTGCCGGCTTTTATCCGGATTTGGACCTGTCTCTTTTGCTTTGCGGCGCTTTGCTGCACGATATAGGAAAAATTGAAGAGTATGAGATAAAAGGCCTGGCTATTGAACAGACAACACGGGGAAAGCTCATCGGGCATATAATGATAGGCCAGGTTATGGTGGCGGAGAAAGTAAAAAGTATCGGCAGTTTCCCGGAAAACTTGTATATTGAGCTTGCCCATATGCTTCTTTCCCATCATGGCCAGAAAGAATGGGGTTCCCCAGAAATACCAAGAACTTTTAATGCTTATGCGCTTTTTCATGCTGATTTAGTTTCGGCAAGACTTAACCAGTTTGCCCAGGCAGCAGAAAAAGGCGTGAACGCAGAGGGCTGGACACAATGGAACACGCTCTTGGGCAGGGATATTTTTATAGGGACGGCCGAGTAGAGGTGGTGATGAGGTATGAAAGACAATGTAATATCATTTGAAAGAGATGCCGCTTTTTATCTGAAAAAGGGAGTGTCTCATTACCGGCATAACAGGATGGACAGGGCCCTTTTCTATTTCCGGAAAGCTGTTAATGCGGAACCGTTTAATGCCTTTAATCATTATAATCTGGCTTGCATGCTAAGCAAAACAGGCAGGCTGCAAGAAGCCAACAGGGTATTTCTGCATATTTTGGAAAAGTTAAATCCGCAAATGACTGAATGCTATTTTCTTTTGGCTATTAATTACGGGTTGCTTGGGAACCTGAGCAAGTCCCGTTTATATCTGAGGAAATATTTGCAGGCGGACCCAGAAGGGGATTTGGCCGCAGAGGCGGCGGAACTGCTTGCCGTATTGAGTGAAAACAGCGATGACAGTTCTCCCGTATATACAGAAAGGGATTTTTGCCTGGAAAAGAATCTTTTTGCCATGGCCAGGAAGGATTTGCTTGCTTTGTTGCAGGGCAGCCAAGAATTGCGCCAGATCCTGTGCCGCTGGCTTTACGACGGCCCCGACGGGTTCAAGGAAGAAATAATCCTTCTTTACAGAGAACTGGGCGGAGAAGCGGCTAAAAGGGTACTGCTTGATTTTATTAAAAACCCCTGGATAAAAGAACGTTTTCGCCACCTTGCTATCCTGGTTTTGCGAAAACTCGGAGTCAGCGGCAGTGTAAGCATTTTCAGCTCCGGTAAATTAAGAGAAGCAAAACTTTCGCAGTTCTCAAAGATCAGGCCGGAATGGCGCCGGGAATGGCAGCAGGTAATAGACTGCGTAGTACACAATATGCGCAGAAGCAATTGCTATGAACAGGGCTTTTTTGATGATGTGCAGGCAATTTGGCGTGATTATATCAATAATGTATATCCGGATACACCCCGCATCGTCAAGGTGGAGACATGGGCTGCCGCCCTCGAGTACTGTTTGGCAAGATTTCATTATTTAAACTTGACACAGAAAAAACTTGCCGCAGAATACGGAGTCTCATGTGCCAGTATTTCAAGGAATTTCCGGGCAATGAACAAGGTTCTGCAACTGGATGAGAAAGCTTACCGCAATATGCTGTCATATATAAAAGGCGACTGAAAAAGCGGCACACTGTCTTTTTGCCGGGCATATAATAAAAATAACCCTCCTGTATACATATTATGTTTACAGGAGGGTTATTTTTGGAAATACAGGAAATAAAGCAAATCGCTGCCTTTCTGCCCTGTTATGAAAAGGGCAGGGGGCAGGGGATAAAAATATACTACCGCAACGGAGAAACCGGTTTTCTGCATTTGGCAATGAGGACTTTTTTGGCAAAAACAGCGGGCCTGTTTGCCGTCAGCCTGCGAGAATCAAGGAAGCGCTACGGTTTGCTGCTTGACCGGAAAAACCTTGTTCCACTTGTTCTGACGCCTTATTTGCTGTATGTGCCGCTTAAAGCCAGAATACCTGCTGTTCCGGGCGATCCGGCTTACGGCTATTTTCGCCTGCGCTCAATCATTGAGATAAATAGAGAACCGCAGCCCTGCACCCTGTTGCTTGAAGGCGGTCATAACCTGACAATCAACCAGTCTTACCGCGGCACCCGCCGTCACCTGCAGGCGGCGCGGAAATTGGAAGATCTGCTGGTTAGTGAGCTTTTGCAAATCATGGATACCTGCTCCGGCGGTACGAACAGCAATTTACAATTCTGCCCTGCCTACAAAAAATGCCATATCCCTTCCCATTAAGAAAAAAGCATAATTTTATGGATTTGTGAAAAGACTGATAAAGGATTCAACAGTAAATAGGAGCAGGAACAAGACATGGGCAATATGACTACGCTCACCTACAGTTTGCAGCATATTTTATTATTGAAATTGTTAGCCCTGTTCCCCTTTGACAAAAGACGGACAATTCACAACTTCCTTTTTTTGGCCCTGGCAAAAGTACCGGCCATTTACCGTGTGGGTGTCAGCTATGATTTTTATAAGGGTGCTCTGGGTGTTCACAGCTTTCAAATACAGGGTTATCTCAACGATTTATGGAAAGGGGAGCTGCTGCTCCCCGGTTCCCTTTCGCTAAGCCGGGGCGGCCTTGATTTGTATTACCGGACGGCCCCCCTGCTGCGCTACGAATATTTTCCGGAGCACTGTGTGAAAACGGCTTTACAGTATAAAAACAATCTGTGGCGAGTTAATCATGAGGTTATATTCCATCCCCTGTACCGCAACTGCAAGAGGGGAAGAAAGATAGTGTTGCCAATTTTTTAAGTATTGCAGGCGCTTTTGGCGCCTTTTTGCTTGCAGGGCAAAAAAGGAAAAATGTTGGCAGGTGGCGAACTATTACCGGCAGGCCGCAGGGGAAACGGCCATCAGTTGTGAAAGGATTGACAGTGTGGAAAAGGTATTGCAGGGCGGCACAATAGTTGATCCCAGTCAGCGGTTGCACGGCCGTTATGACCTTTTAATCAGAGACGGTCTGGTCGCGGAGATTGCTGAAAAGATATCGGCCAGGGGCAGGAAGCCGGTAGATGTAAGCGGTCTCGTTTTGACCCCCGGATTAATTGATTTGCATACCCACCTGCGGGAGCCGGGGGAAGAACATAAAGAGACCGTGCTTACTGCGTGTGCCGCAGCGGTAGCCGGCGGTTACACCGCTGTAACGGCCATGCCCAATACTAATCCTGTTACCGATGATGCCGGCAAAGTCAGGCATATAAAACGGCTTGCCGCCAAAGCAGGCCTGGCACGTGTTTTTCCTGTGGGTGCAGTTACCAAAGGACTGCAGGGCAGGGAACTGAGTGGCATTGCCGCCATGGTAAGCGAAGGAGCTTGCGCCGTTACCGATGACGGCCGGGGCGTCCAGGACAGCGGCTTGTTGCGGCAGGCGCTGCAGGTCTGTGCCCGCTGTGACATTCCCCTGCTGGAACATTGTGAGGATGAGACGCTTGCCGGGTGCGGGCAGGTGCATGAAGGGGAAATTGCGGAAAAACTTGGTCTGCCGGGCATTCCGGCCAGCTCGGAAACTGTAATGGTTGCCCGTGATGCCCTTTTGTCCGCCGAAACGGGAGCCCATGTCCATTTTATGCATGTTTCGTCCGCTTCATCGGTAGAGATAATCCGCCTGGCAAAAAAGTATCAACTCAATGTCACGGCGGAAGCAACACCCCACCATTTGCTGCTTTCGGAAGCGGCTGCAGACGGCTACAATACGGCAGCAAAAATGAAGCCGCCTTTGCGTTCTGAGGCGGACCGGCAGGCTTTGGTGCAGGCTTTGGCGGAAAATATAATTGACGTTGTTGCGACGGATCATGCCCCCCACGCAGAGGTTGAAAAGGAACAGGATTTCACGGCAGCCCCTTTTGGGGTAGTGGGCTTGGAGACAGCTTTTCCCCTGCTTTATACCTATCTGGTCAGACCGGGCATAATCACCCTTGACCGGCTGGTTGCTAAAATGTCCTGCCGCCCGGCGGAAATTTTGAAACTCCCCTATGGCACGCTTGCGCCCGGAAGTCCTGCCGATATCGCGGCTTTTAACTTGCAGGAGGAAAGAACAATTGACAGCAACTTCTTCTGTTCCAAGGGGAAAAACACGCCTTTTCACGGTTGGAAAGTTTACGGGTTCCCCGTTATGACTATCGTCGGCGGAAGGGTTGTAATGCGTGACGGTGTGATAAATTACGGTGAAGGATTGGAACAATGAGAAAACAGGCTATGGAAATTGTACAGCAGGAAAAAGTAGGCAAGGATATTTACCGCCTGACGCTGGCAGGCGGCCTTGCGGCTGTTCCCGGGCAGTTTGTCCAGGTTGGTGTTTCGTCGACAGCAGACCCTTTGCTTAAAAGGCCCTTCAGTATACACTATTGCAACGGCAGTAGACTTGTGCTTCTTTATCAGGTAACAGGCAGGGGCACAAATTTGCTTGCGGCAAAGAAAGAAGGCGAAATTCTGGAAGTGACCGGCCCGCTGGGGCGAGGGTTTCCTCTTCCTGAAGAAGGGCGGGCCGTTGTGGTTGCCGGCGGCATGGGTGCAGCTCCCCTTTATTATTTGCTCCATGCTTTAAAGTCGGCCGGCAGGGATGTTACTTTTCTCTACGGGGCAAGAACTGCTGCGGCACTGGTTTTGCAGGAACAATACCGTTCGCTTGTCCGGCATTATGCGGCGGCAACGGATGACGGCAGCTTCGGTCGGCAAGGTCCGGTAACTGAACTGCTGCAGGAAGAATTAAGCCGGCGTCCGGGTGTAGTTTTTGCCTGCGGTCCTGAACCGATGCTGCGGGGGGCTGCAGCCATAGCTGCCGGCTTCAACTCCCGCTGTTTTGTTTCCCTGGAGGCGCGGATGGCCTGCGGAGTCGGAGCCTGCCTGGGTTGTGTAATCCCCGGCGCCGACGGCCGTTACCGGCGCGTCTGTGCTGACGGACCGGTTTTTGCAGCGGAGGAGGTTTTCCCCGCATGACTGTAGATTTGTCTGTTAAAATCGGCAAATTAATATTGAAAAACCCGGTTATGCCCGCTTCAGGTTGTTTCGGCTATGGTGAAGAGTATGCCCGTTTTTTTAACCTGTCACGGCTGGGTGCCATTGTCGTTAAAGGGACAACCATGAGGCCGCGGCCGGGAAATAAGCCGCCGCGGATAGCGGAAACTCCGGCCGGAATTTTAAACGCCATTGGGCTGCAGAATCCGGGAGCGGAAGAAGCCCGCCTCAGAATCGGGCAGCTTGCCGGATACGGGATTCCCGTTATCGTTAATGTAGCCGGCAACAGTAAAGAAGAATACCTGCAGGTAATACAAACACTGGAGAAGGAAGAGGCGGCATCGGCCTATGAAATTAATGTTTCCTGCCCTAATATTAAGGCGGGCGGGCTGTCTTTTGGCACGGATCCCGGAGTTATTTATGAGCTGGTTTCCCTTTTGCGGGCGGCAACAAAAAAGACGCTGATCGTTAAACTGTCTCCCAATGTGACAGACATTACACCCCTGGCCAGGGCGGCGGAGGATGCCGGCGCCGACGCCCTTTCCCTGATCAATACCCTGGTGGGTACGGCAATAGATATTCAAAAGCGCCGGCCGCTTCTGGGCAACGTGACCGGTGGATTATCCGGGCCGGCCGTCAAACCGGTTGCCCTGCACTTTGTCTGGCAGGTGAGCGACGCCGTAAAACTGCCGGTTATCGGCATGGGCGGCATCAGCAGTGCGGAAGATGCCGTGGAATTTTTGCTGGCAGGGGCCTCGGCAGTGGCCATCGGCACTGCGAATTTTGTCAATCCCCTTGTCTGCCCTGAAGTAATTGACGGTATTGCAGCTTATCTGCAGGAGAATAATTTCAACTCTGTCGGTGAGATTATCGGCTTGGCGAAGAAGGGAAAGGCGGGATAGCAACATAATGCGGGAAAGAATTATAGTGGCACTGGATGTGGAAAATGAGCATGAGGCCCTGGCATTGGCGGATCAACTGCGGGATTATGCGGGAGCTTTCAAAGTGGGCCTGCAGCTTTACGGCCGGGCAGGGCCGCAAATAGTCAGGTCGTTGACGGAGGATGGCCATAAAGTTTTTCTTGATTTAAAGTTTCATGATATTCCCAATACCGTAGGACGGGCTGCCGAAGCGGCGGTGGATACGGGTGCCTTTATGATTAATTTCCATGCTGCCGGCGGCCGCCGGATGCTGGAGGCAGCTGTTAAGGCTGCAGGCAATAGGGCTAAATTGTTAAACCGACCTGCTCCCCTGCTGATAGGTGTTACTGTGCTTACATCCCTTTCCGGGGAAGAACTTTTGGAAACCGGACTCAGCCGCACTGTGGAGGAGCAGGTTGCCGCGCTGGCTTGCCTGTGTCAGGAAGCCGGCCTGGACGGTGTGGTGGCTTCAGCCCGGGAGATACCTGTAATCAGGAAAGCCTGCGGCCGGAATTTTCTTGTTGTTACGCCGGGAATCCGGCCCGTCTGGGCGGCGGACAATGATCAGCGGCGGGTTGTGACTCCAAAGGAGGCGCTTAAGCTGGGTGCAGACTACCTGGTAGTCGGACGCCCCATAACGGCGGCTCCATCGCCTCGGGAAGCAGCCGCAAGGCTGCTTGCGGAGCTCGCCGGTGAAATATAAGGAGGTTGGCAGTTTTTGCAGGATATTATAAAGATACTGGAAGAAACAGGCGTATTAATGCAGGGTCATTTTCTTTTGTCCTCCGGGCGGCACAGCAACCGTTACCTGCAGTGTGCCCGTGTTTTTCAGCATCCCCGTTATGCCGGGGAAATTTGCCGCCGGCTGGCGGAAAAATTTGCGGAGACAAAGCCTGATATATGCATTGGGCCTGCCTTGGGCGGAGTTATAATCGCCTATGAAACGGCCCGGGCACTGGGGGCCCGGGCATTGTTTGCCGAGCGGGATCAAGACGGTGTGATGACGCTGCGGCGCGGGTTTTCAATAACCCCGGGAGAGAAGGTACTGATTCTTGAGGATGTGGTTACAACGGGAGGATCTGTCTGGGAAGTTATGGAAGTTGTTCGCAGTCACAAGGGTGAGATTTGCGGTATTGGCTGCCTTGTCGATCGCAGCGGTGGCAAGGCCGATTTCGGGGTTCCATTCCGGGCCCTGCTGCAGCTTGATATCGCTTCCTATGATCCGGCAGATTGCCCGCTCTGTAAGAAAGGCGTTCCGGCTGTCAAACCCGGCAGCCGCAAGTAGCCCGCCTGTAAGATTGTAGTTATAAGATAGCGACTTTTGGCATGCAGATTTAGTCTGCATGTTTTTTTGTTGCCTGTTTCGTCAAGAAAGAAATTATTTTCCCAAGAATATAAAAAACAGTAAAAATAATTTGTCTTTCAAAAAAGGTTTTTTTATATCCCTGTCGAAATTATGTTAAGCACGTGTAACAATCTTGTTAGCTTTTGTAAACAAGTGCAGCTCTGCCAACAGGAGTGAATAACAGCATGATTGAGATCAGGCACGTTAACATGGTGTATCCCAATGGCGTCAGAGCCCTTAATGATATTAACCTGAATATCGACAGAAATGAATTTGTTTTTGTGGTTGGTGCCAGTGGAGCGGGAAAATCGACATTAATACGCCTGTTGGGTTTGGAATTTCCACCTACGGCCGGAAAGATTAAGGTACTTGGCAAAGAATTGACACGCCTGCGCCGCCGGGAGATTCCGGCCTACAGGAGAAGTATCGGAGTTGTTTTTCAGGATTTCCGTCTGCTTGAAAACCGCTGTGTTTATGACAATGTGGCTTTTGCAATGCAGGTTGTGGGCGCACGGCCGCGGGACATCCGCCGGCGGGTGCCGGAAGCATTGGAAGCAGTTGGCCTGCTTGACAAGGCACGCATGAAACCGCAGGAACTCTCAGGAGGTGAACAGCAGCGGGTATGCTTGGCCAGGGCAATTGTTAACAACCCTTCCCTGATTATTGCCGATGAACCGACGGGCAACCTTGACCCCAAAACGTCTATGGAAATAATTGAGCATTTAAAAGCCATCAATATCCGCGGTACAACGGTTATTATGGCTACCCATGACAGGGAAATTGTAAATGCCCTGAAAAAAAGGGTGATTGCTCTGGAGAACGGTAGGATCATCCGGGACGAGCAGAGGGGAGAATACAGCTAAATGCTCATTAGAAACATTTTGCACTACATCAAAGAAGCATTTCTCAGCATTGGACGAAACGGTTGGATGAGCTTTGCATCCGTCTCTGTGGTTGCAGTTTCCCTATTTATCCTTGGTACTTTTTATCTGGTCAACCTCAATGCCGAGCACATTACTGCGGAATTGGAAAGCCAGGTGGAAATAATCGCCGAGGTGGCCGAAGATCTTACCGCTGAGGAAATCGAACAATTGCGCGTCACAGTTATTCAACTGCCGGAAGTGGAAGAAGTCCGTTTTGTTTCCAAAAGCGAAGCCCTGCAGCGGCTGAAGGAACGAATGGGTGAGGAATGGGTGGAAGGTTACGAGGATGAAGAACGCAACCCGCTGCCCCATTCCTTTGAAATCAGAACAATTGTACCGCAGGATGTTCCTGTAGTTGCAGGCAAGCTTGAGAAAATACCGGGAATTGCCGATGTTGAATATGGCGCCGGTGTTGTAGAAAAGCTTTTCCGCGTCGGCAGCGTGGTCAGGTGGATAGGCCTGACATTTATGGTGGGGCTTGCAGTTACGGCAATGTTTTTAATCGCCAATACCATCAAGTTAACCGTCAATGCCCGCTCCAAGGAAATTATGATTATGAAGTGGGTGGGGGCTACAGAGTGGTTTATCCGCTGGCCCTTTGTCATTGAAGGTATTATTCTCGGTCTGATAGGTGCTCTGATACCCTCACTGCTCCTTTATTACCTGTACGGGGAAGCGGTGAACTGGTCACAGACAAACATTAATTTTTTGCCGTTGCTACCTTCCTATTTGGTTATAGGCGAACTGATAAAGCTGCTTTTGCTGTTGGGTACAATTATCGGTGCTTTAGGCAGCGCATTATCCGTACGAAGATTTCTCAAAGTTTGAGGAGGAGAATTAATGCCCGGAAGCAAGAAATCCTTTATTCTGCTGCTTGTCGCAATTATGTTGTGTGTTTTTGTCCTGCCTGCCTTTGCCGGCAGCAGTATCAGTGAAACACAACAAGAGTTGAAAGATGTGCAAAAGGATATTCAGAGCCGCAAGGAGGAACTAAGTCAGAACAAGAAAGAGCAGACGAGACTGTTAAGGGAAATAGATACCCTTAAAAAAGAAATTGCTTTGCTTGAGGGAGAAATTAGTTCCCTTAACAAAAAGATTTCGACAACTGAAGATAAAATTGCCGAGACTGAGGCCAAGCTGCAGGCAGCGGAAGAAAAGGTGGCACAGCTTGAAGAGCTTCTGGCTGTGCGGTTGCGGGTTATACATAAACACGGAAATGTCAGTTTCCTGGAAGTTTTGTTAAGCAGCACATCCTTTATTGATTTTCTTACCCGTTATAATGATTTGCAGCAACTGATAGACAAGGATAAGACACTCCTCGAAGAATGCCAGCAGGAAAGAGACAACATTATTGCGTTAAAGGAGACCCTGGAGGAACAGCGGCAGGAGCTTCTGGCGCTGCGCCGCGAAAACCTGAATAAAAAACAGGAAGTGGAGAAAAAAAGAACCGAACGGCAGAACTTGGTGGCCGTACTGCAGGCGGATTATGAGGAGACAAACAGGCAAATAGAAAAACTGGAAGAAGAAGCTAAAAAGCTGACGGAATTAATCAAGAGGATGCAAGCCGCCCAGAGCGGTACGGCATCCCGGGGTACCGGAACGCTGATTTGGCCTGTCGAGGATTACGGCAGGGGATGGATTACTTCCCATTACGGGTACAGGACGGATCCTATCAGCGGCAGAAAGGGAGCTTTCCACGGCGGCCTGGACATCGGCATTCCTCACAGCCGCTGGCCCAAATCCCGCAGCTATACCGGCAACCCGGTGAGGATACTGGCTGCCGATTCCGGTACGGCTTATACATATCCCATGAACGGCGGTTATGGAAATTTGGTTATTATTGATCATCACAACGGTATTTCCACAGTTTATGCTCACTGTGACTCCTTCCTGGTTAAAAGTGGACAAGCTGTCGTTCAGGGGCAGGCGATAGCCATTGTCGGCAGTACAGGTTATTCAACGGGACCGCACCTGCACTTTGAAGTGCGTGTTAACGGAGAAAGGGTCAACCCCCTGGGATATCTCCGTTAGGAAAACAAAATCAGCCCGGCACGGACAACTCAAAGTAGCCCTGCCGGGCTTTTTTAGTGCAGAAAACCCGGGAATAAAAAAGGAATTGGATGAAACAAATGCCGGGTAGATAATTTGGGATGAAGGGTTTATAATGTTAGTGTTAAAGCGGAAAACATTAGCCTGAAAGTTGGTGTGACGGTGAATAGAAAAACAGTCTTCTTTTTGGTTCTCCTCCTGCTTGCCAGCAACTTAATTACCTTTTGGGTAACAGGCAATTATTATTGCACGGCTGAACAGGAGGATGAACAGCTTCCCGAACCTGCTGCCGTCGAACCGGAAATACCTGAAGATCTTAAACCTTTCCTGGAAGTCCTTGAAATTTTGAGTGAACGTTATATTGATAAGGTTTCCCGGGAGGATTTAATCAACGAAGCTATCAATGGCATGGTGGGCTCCCTTAATGATCCGCAGACCAGTTTTTTTGAAGCCTCCGACTGGGAAGAAATGATGATTAAAATCGAAGGTTCTTTTTCAGGGATCGGTGTTAATATCATCTCAGTTGACAACTATATAACCGTTGTTTCGCCGATTAAGAATACTCCCGGCGAGCGGGCGGGTTTTTTACCCGGCGACCGGATTATTGCCGTGGACGGAGTCAATATTGTCGGCAAAACCACTACAGAAGCAGTGAGCCTGATGCGCGGTCCGGAAGGGACCCCGGTTACCCTGACTGTGGAAAGGAACGGGCTCCCGGAGCCCTTGACGATAACGCTAGTCAGGGAAAATATTGAAATGCCAAGTGTTTTCCCGGAAATGGACGAACAGGGGATAGGCTATATTCAAATAACAAGTTTTTCCGAAAATACCGGCAATAATTTTCGCGAGGCGCTTTTGGAGCTCGAGGCGCAAAACATGCGCGGGCTGATTCTTGACCTGCGGGACAACCCCGGCGGCTTGCTGAATGAAGCCATCATAGTCGGTCAGGAAATTATCCCGCCCGGAATTATCACCCGCACGGTGGACGGCGAGGGCAATGTGCTCAAAACTTACCTCTCATACGGAACGGAAAAGGAATACCCCATAGTTGTTCTGGTAAACGGTTTCAGCGCTTCCGCTGCCGAGATCATTTCCGGTGCGCTGCAGGATACCGGGGCCGGTGTCCTGGTGGGCACAAAAACCTACGGCAAGGCTACGGTACAACATCTGGAAAGGATAGCCGGCAACAGGGGGCTGAGTTATACAGTGGCAAAATACCAGACTCCCAAAGGACGCGACATCCATGGCAACGGCCTGGAACCCGATTATCATGTGGAACTTCCTACAGACATTTATTTTGTCAGGTATCAGTTGTTTAATGACCTGTCGGCCGGAGATGAGGGCGCCACAGTGTTGATACTGCAAAAGAAGCTAAAAGCAATGAAGTATGATGTAGAGGAAACAGCCATATTTGACAGACAAACGGAAAAAGCGCTTCGCACCTTTCAGGAATCATACGGACTGCCTGTAACAGGACAGCTGGATCAGGCAACCAGAACCGTGCTTTCCCGGGTTATGGAAGATGTCGCCGATGATCTGGATAAACAACTGCAAAAGGCAAGGACTGTTATCCTTGAAATGCTAAATTAGGGGCAAGGCTTATGGAGATAAAAAGTATTATTGTCATATTTGCGAAAGTGTTCTTCAGCTTCCCTGTTAATATAGCTTATTGGCTGGTTTTGGTTCTTATCGGTATTCAGTATTACCGTCTCATCAATAATGAGGCAAAGCTCCTAGGCCGTCCGCGCAATTCCGTCTGGGAACAGCTGTTTTCTTCCGCTCTTTACGGGATTGCAGGCGGCTTCTTTGCCGCTGTGCTGCTGTTTATCTCCGGGATTTCTCTTTTCGAAATCGGCATTCAGTATGTCTGGCCGCTGGCTTTGCTTTTACTTTTTATTCATCCCCGTTTCCTATGTTTTGCATATGCCGGCGGCATTGTCGGCGCGGCAGCTGCTTTGGTGCAGCTGCTGGGCCGCAGCTGGCCTTTGCTCAGGGCGGGAATTTTTTCCAGGCTTTTTAATCTTTACATTCCGGGCCTTTTGGCGCTGATTGGAATTTTGCACCTTACGGAAAGCTTGCTGATAGCTCTAAGCGGTCATTTATATCCCAGTCCCGTTTATTTGGAGACAGAACATGGGATTGTAGGAGCCTTTTCCCTGCAAAAGTTCTGGATCCTCCCCCTGGTGGGCATGGTTGCGGAGGTTGTCAGCGTGGCTGAAGCGGCGGGCGGTGCGGCTATGCCGGAATGGTGGCCGCTCTTTACCGGCCGTTTGACTGCAGAACCCGGGTTCACTTTGCTTTATTATCTGCTGCCCGTGGTTGCCGGATTGGGCTATGGCGATATCTGCATCTCCTCTACTCCCCGGCAGAAGGCAAAAAGATCCGCCCTTTCCCTGGCCGGGTACAGTCTGCTGCTTTTGGCCCTGGCTTTTACTGCCGAACACTGGTCTCCGGCCGCATTCCTTGCTGCCCTGTTTGCTCCTTTTGGACATGAATTTCTGATTAAAGCCGGAAATAAAAGGGAGTTTGCCGGCACTCCCCTTTATGTTCCCCCGGCTGTCGGGGTTAAAGTCATGGACTTGTTTGCCGATTCTGCCGCCGGAGCAGCCGGCATGCGCCCGGGGGATGTGATTGTTAATCTAAACGGCTGCCCTGTAAGCGATTTGCATTCTTTCCGCGAGCAGCTTCGTACTGCATGGCTGCCCCTGCAGCTGCTTGTTCAACGGGACGGGCGGGAGAAGCTGATAGTTATCGATTCAACTTTGGATTTGGGGATTATACCCATGCCGGACAGAAATATGTCCAGGTTTATGAAAATCAGACAGCAGCCTGAAATAATTCGCATTCTGAAAAAGAAACTGCAAGGGCTGCGGCGGCGATAAAGCGACTTTTTAGGGTATACTGTGGTAAGAGAACTATAACTACAGGAGGGCAGGAAATGGAGCAGTCGGAACTGGAAACGGTAAATCTTATAAGGCAAATTAGCCTGTGGCAGGAGGAAAGGGCCCGGCAGTTGCAGCAGCAGCTGCAGCAAGCCGCAAGCGCACTGCTGACTGCCGGGCAGCTTGTGGCAGAAGAGATGAAATATTTCCACGAACTCCGGAAGGCCGGGGATTTACGGCTACTAAAGGAGGCAGTTTCCCAAATTCCGCCGGCAGAAGAGGATATCCCGCCCGAGCCCCGAAGAGAGCCGCCCCAGCTGCAGTAGCCGTTCAACAGCAATAGCAAAAGTAAAAACCTGCCTGGCAGAAAAGCAGGTTTTACTTGTTCACTTTCCTGCTTGCGAGTATAATTGTTAATACAAACATACGTTCCGGAGAAGTGTATACTACTGCTTTAAGCAGGCTGCAGTATGGTATAATAATTATGTTTACCTAATCGACAGCGGGGAGAAATTTTTATGGGTGTATTTAAGTTGAAAAGCAGTTACCGGCCGCAAGGGGACCAGCCCCGGGCCATCGAACAGCTGGCGGAAGGGATAAACCGGGGCCTGAAGCATCAGACCCTTCTGGGCGTTACCGGTTCCGGCAAAACATTTACCATGGCCAATGTTATAGAAAGGGTAGGGAGGCCTACCCTTGTTATTGCTCATAATAAAACGCTGGCAGCCCAGCTGTGCAGTGAATTCCGGGAATTTTTCCCGGATAATGCCGTGGAGTACTTTGTCAGCTATTATGATTATTACCAGCCGGAAGCCTATATTCCTCATACAGACACCTATATAGAAAAAGACGCTTCCATTAACGATGAAATTGAGAAACTGCGGCATTCGGCTACCAGCGCCCTGTTTGAACGGCGTGATGTTATTATTGTTGCAAGCGTCTCGGCAATTTATGGCTTGGGCTCACCCGATAAATACCGGGACCAGGTTGTTTCCCTGCGCACCGGTATGGAAAAAACAAGGGAAGAGGTTATCAGGCAGCTGGTTGCTATTCAGTATGAGCGCAATGATATAAATCTGGAAAGAAGCCGTTTCCGGGTACGCGGAGATGTGCTGGAAATATATCCGGCTTATTATACCGAAAGGGCAGTAAGGGTAGAATTTTTCGGCGATGAAATAGAGCGGATCCGGGAATTTGATACTTTAACCGGCGATGTTTTATGCGAAAGGGAGCATGTGGCGATTTTTCCTGCTTCCCATTTTGTGACTCCCCAGGATATTCTGGAGGAAGCCATTGTTGATATTCGCCTGGAACTGGAAGAAAGACTGGCTGTTTTGCGCAAGGAAAACAAACTTTTAGAAGCGCAGCGTCTGGAGCAAAGAACAAAATTTGACCTGGAAATGATGAGTGAACTGGGCTACTGCAGCGGCATTGAAAACTATTCCCGGCATCTGGACAGGCGTCCGCCCGGCTCTCGCCCTTATACTTTGCTTGATTATTTTCCGCGGGATTATCTTTTGCTGATAGATGAATCTCACCGGACGCTGCCGCAGATCCGGGGCATGTACGCTGGGGACCGCTCCCGGAAGGAAATACTTGTGGATTACGGTTTTCGTCTTCCTTCCGCCCTGGACAACAGGCCGCTGACATTTGCAGAGTTTGAGAATCTGGTTTCCCAGGTTGTCTATGTTTCCGCTACACCGGGGCCTTATGAACTGGAGCATTCGGAGCAGGTAGTGGAACAGATAATCCGTCCTACCGGCTTGGTCGATCCGGAAGTGATTGTCCGCCCGGTAAAAGGACAGATAGATGATTTATATGGTGAAATCCGTGAGCGTGTGGCTAAAAGGGAGCGGGTGCTGGTTACAACCCTTACCAAGCGGATGGCAGAAGATCTCACTGATTATTTAAGGGAACTGGGTTTGAAAGTCAGATACCTGCATTCGGAGATAAATACCCTGGAACGGATGGAAATTATCCGCGATCTGCGGCTGGGTGTCTTTGATGTGCTGGTTGGTATCAATTTGCTGCGGGAGGGGCTTGACCTGCCGGAAGTATCGCTGGTGGCCATTCTTGATGCCGATAAGGAAGGCTTCCTGCGGGAGGAAAGGTCCCTTATCCAAACCATCGGCCGGGCGGCAAGAAATATAAACGGTAAGGTTATTATGTATGCCGACACCGTTACCGAGTCGATGCGTCGGGCCATTTCCGAGACTGAGCGGCGGCGCAGGCTGCAGATGGAATATAATAAAAAGTATAATATAACACCGGCTACCGTCCGGAAAGCCGTGCGTGAAGTTATCGAGGCAACACGGCCTGTTAGCAAAGAACTGCCCGTTTACCTGGACAGGGAGAAGCTCAAGTCCCTTGGCGCCGGCCAGTTTAAAAAGGTGCTTGAGAATCTGGAAAAGGATATGAAGGAGGCCGCCCGCAACCTGGAGTTTGAACGGGCGGCAGAACTGCGCGATATTCTTTTTGAACTCCGCAGGAGCAGAGGGGAAAGGAAAGCCAATGGCACAGGAAAAAATCATAATCCGCGGCGCGCGCGTGCATAATCTGAAAAACATTAATGTGGAAATCCCCCGCAACCGCCTGGTGGTGGTGACGGGAGTTTCCGGTTCCGGAAAATCATCACTGGCCTTTGATACTATTTATGCAGAAGGGCAGAGGCGTTATGTGGAATCCTTGTCGGCTTACGCCCGCCAGTTTTTAGGTCAGATGGACAAGCCGGATGTGGATTATATCGAAGGTTTGTCGCCTGCAATTTCAATCGATCAGAAAACTATTTCCCGCAATCCCCGCTCAACGGTGGGAACGATTACGGAAATCTACGATTATCTGCGGCTGCTTTATGCCCGCGTCGGCCGTCCTCACTGCCCCCATTGCGGAATCAGCATAGCTCAGCAGACGGTTGAGCAGATGGTGGACAGGATTATGGAACTGCCGCCCCGGACAAAAATTCAGGTCCTGGCTCCCCTTGTCCGCGGCCGGAAAGGGGAACACAGCAAACTGTTGGCATCGGTCAGGGCGGACGGCTTTGTCCGTGTGCGGGTGGACGGGGAAATCCGTGAGTTGGAAGAAGATATTCAGATGGAAAAGAATAAAAAGCACCATCTGGAGATTGTTGTGGACAGGCTGATTATCAAGGACGGCCTGGAGACACGCCTCGCCGATTCACTGGAAACTGCTTTAAAATATGGCGACGGCCTGGTTATCATTGATGTTATCGATGGAGAGGAGTTGCTCTTTTCCGCCAAATTTGCCTGCCCGGAGTGCGGTTTTTCCTTTGAGGAGCTCTCACCCCGCATGTTTTCTTTCAACAGTCCCTACGGCGCCTGTCCAAGCTGTAGCGGGCTGGGTTTCCGGTCGGAGTTTGACCCGGATTTGATTGTGCCGGACAAGCGCCTTAGCCTGAGGGAAGGGGCTATCGCTCCCCTGGCATCGGGAAAAAGCGGTTATTACCGGCAGGTGCTGCTGGCGGTTGCCGAGTATGCAAGCATCGATCCCGATAAACCTTTTGAGGAACTGACGGAAGAAGAGCGGCAGATACTGCTTTGGGGCCTGCCTGACCGGATTCCTTTTCATTACGAGGATCCCCGGGGGAGGTTCCGCCGTTATAGTTTGGTATATAAGGGTTTAATTCCTATTCTAAAAAAACGTTATCAGGAAACGGTTTCTGATTTTATTCGTGAAGATTTGGAAGAATATATGTCCCAGTATCCTTGCCCGGAATGCGGTGGGAACCGTCTGAAGCCGGCCAGCCTTGCGGTTACGGTAGGGGGGCTGAATATCGCCCAGTTAACTGCCCTGACAGTGGAAAAAGCGCAGGAGTTTTTGAAAGAACTGGCACTTACGGAAAAGGAAAAGCAAATTGCCCGTCTTATTCTTAAAGAGATTGACAACCGTCTGGGATTTTTAAGGAATGTAGGTTTGGAGTATTTGACACTGGACAGGGCTTCAGGCACCCTTTCGGGCGGCGAAGCCCAGCGCATCCGCCTGGCAACGCAAATCGGGTCCAGTTTAACAGGTGTTCTTTATATACTCGACGAACCCAGTATAGGACTGCACCAGCGGGATAACAAGCGGTTGATTGCAACGCTGAAAAAACTGCGTGACCTTGGGAATACGGTGATTGTCGTTGAGCATGACCAGGAGACGATAGAAGAGGCCGATTACATTCTCGACATCGGCCCCGGCGCAGGTGTCCACGGCGGGGAAGTGGTGGCTGCGGGAACAATTGAGGAAATAAAAAGGGTGCCGGAATCAATTACCGGCCAGTACCTGTCGGGGCGCAAAAATATTCCCCTGCCGGCAACCCGCCGGAAGGGGAACGGCAACTGGCTGGAACTTCGGGGTGCCCGCGCCCATAACTTGAAGAACCTGAATGTCCGTTTCCCGCTGGGAGTGTTTATTTGCGTGACCGGGGTTTCCGGTTCGGGAAAAAGCACCCTGGTAAATGAAATACTGTATCGCCGCCTGGCCATGGAACTGCATCGCAGCCGCCAAAAACCCCTGGAACACGATGAACTTTTAGGACTTAAACACCTGGACAAGGTGGTTGATGTGGACCAGTCGCCCATAGGACGGACGCCCCGCTCAAACCCTGCCACCTACACCGGTGTCTTTGACTTAATCCGGGAGTTGTTTTCAAGAATTCCTGAAAGCCGAGCCCGCGGCTACAAACCGGGACGTTTTAGTTTTAATGTCCGGGGCGGACGCTGTGAAGCCTGCCGGGGGGACGGGATACTGCGGATAGAGATGCATTTTCTGCCCGATGTTTACGTGCCCTGTGAAGTTTGCCACGGCAAGCGCTATAACAGGGAGACACTGGAGATACGCTATAAAGGCAAAAATATTGCCGATGTGCTGGCTATGACAGTGGCGGAAGCCCTGGAATTTTTCTCAGCTATTGAGCGCATAAAACGGAAATTGCAGGTACTTTATGATGTGGGATTGGGTTATATCCGGCTGGGGCAGCCGGCCACCACCCTTTCCGGCGGTGAAGCCCAACGGGTTAAACTGGCAACGGAACTGTCCCGCAGAAGCAACGGCAGGACGCTTTACATCCTGGATGAGCCGACCACAGGGCTGCACAGCGATGATATAAAAAAACTCCTGCAGGTCCTGGACCGCCTGGTTGACAACGGCGATACCGTTTTGGTAATAGAACATAACCTGGATGTGATTAAAAGGGCGGACTATATAATTGATCTGGGTCCGGAGGGAGGAGATGCCGGTGGCGAAGTGGTTGCCGTGGGTACACCGGAAGAGATTAGCCGCGTGGAAGCTTCCTATACCGGCCGTTTCCTGAGAAAAGTACTGTCCGGTCCCCGGGAGTGAGGATGTCATGACTGAGGGCAAAAAGCAAAACTTACAGCAAAAACTAAAAAACCTACCCAAAAGGCCCGGTGTTTACCTGCTAAAGGATAAAGGCGGCAACATCCTTTATATTGGCAAGGCAGTGGACTTGCGACAGCGGGTCCGTTCTTATTTTCAGGAGGGCGCTGCCGTATCGCCAAAAGTTAAGGTCCTGGCGGAAAAAGTTTCCGACCTGGATTACACTGTCACAGATAATGAGGTAGAAGCCCTGATTCTGGAAAGCAACCTGATCAAGGAGCACAGTCCCCGTTACAATATTGACCTCAGGGACGACAAGCATTACCCTTACCTGCGGGTGACGGTACAGGAGCGGTTTCCCAGGATACATGTGGCCAGGCGTGTGCAGAACGACGGTGCCCGTTATTTCGGCCCCTATCCCAATGCGGGAGCGGTCAGGGAGATAATCCGCCTCATCCACCGTCTCTTTATGCTGCGCATGTGCCGCGGGGCCATCAATTCGGATAAGTCCAAACGTCCCTGCTTAAATTATCAAATCAAGCGTTGCCTGGCTCCCTGCGCGGGGCTTGTCAGCGCCGAAGAATACCGCCGCGTAGTTGATGAAGTGCTGCTTTTCCTGGAAGGCAGGCAGGAAAAACTGCTGCAAAAACTGGCAGCCAGAATGGAAGAAGCAGCCGCAAACCTTGAGTTTGAAAAGGCCGCCCGTTTGCGGGACCAGTACCAGGCGGTGCAGGCAATTATCGAAAAGCAAAAAATAGTGGCTACGACTGGGGGAGATCGTGATATTGTTGCCCTGGCGGCAGGGGAGGATGTGGGCTGCGTGCAACTGTTTACCGTCCGCAACGGCAGGCTGACAGGGCGTGAGCATTTTATACTGACAAACCCGACGGGCGAAAGTTCAACTGAACTATTAAAAGCTTTTTTGCGCCGTTATTATCTTTTATCCGCAGACATCCCCCCGGAAATATTGCTTTCCGAAGAAATTGACGAAAAGGAACTGCTGTCAGCCTGGCTGAAGCGGCGGGCCGGCAGAAAAGTCAGGCTGCATGTTCCCAAGCGCGGGGAAAAAAAGGAACTGGTGCGCCTTGCCCTGGAAAACGCGCAAATATTCCTGGAGCAGGAAGTCAGGGAAAAAGAAGCCCGCGATCCTGCTGTGGCGCTTGAGGCACTGGCGGCGGAACTACACCTGGTCTCTCCCCCTTTACGGATGGAAGGATATGATATATCCCATTTTCAGGGTGAGGGGACAGTGGCTGCCATGGTTGTTTTTGAAAAAGGCCTTCCCAAGCCGAAAGACTACCGCCGTTTCCTGGTACGCGGCCTTGAGCGTCCTGATGATTACGCGGCTATAAGAGAAGTTGTAGGCCGCCGCTTTGCCCGCTTAAAAAAGGCCACGGAGCAGGAAGGGACGGAAAACAGCGAAGATCCCTTCTCGCTGGTTCCCGATCTGATTCTTATTGACGGCGGCCGGGGGCAGCTGAATGCCGCCCTGCAGTCGCTGCAGGAAAACGGGTATGATGCTGCGGTAATGGCTGTAGCCCTGGCGGAAGAAGAGGAGTTAATATACCGGCCGGGGGCAAGCGAACCTTTGCGCCTGCCCCGTTCCTCTCCGGCTCTGCAGCTCCTGCAGCGCATACGTGATGAGGCGCACCGCTTTGCCCTTACAAGCCAGCGCAGGCAGCGCACCAGACCGTCACGGGGGTCAGTCTTGCTTGATGTTCCGGGTATCGGCGCCAAACGCAGAAAAGCGCTACTTAGGGCGTTCGGCAGTATTGAAGCCATGCGCCGGGCTTCTGTAGACGAATTGGCGGCGGTGGAGACTATGAACAGGCAGGCAGCCATTAATTTGTATAATTATTTGCAGGAAAACGGCAGCTCAAAACAAGAGACATGAACTGGAAAAACAAGGATTTTCGTGGTATGATAGTAAAACCGGAAAGAGGTGTCCCAATGAACATTAAGCTGCTGGCTTTAGATCTTGACGACACCCTGCTTGATGAAAACTCCCGGATTTCAGATGTAAACCGTGCTGCAATCCAAAGGGCAGCCAAAGAAGGAATACTTGTTACTTTGGCCACTGGCAGGATGTTTTGCTCGGCACTGCCCTATGCCCGGCAGCTTCAGATAGACCTGCCGCTGATTACTTACCACGGCGCCTTAATTCGCACGGCGGACAGCAGGGAGACATTGCTTCATATTCCGGTCCCCCTGGACCTGGCCAGGGAAGCGGCGGCCATTGCGGAGGAAAAGGGGCTGCACATTAACGTCTATATTAACGACCGGTTGTATGTAGCCGAGGAGAACGAGTTTTCCCGCTACTATCAGAGCATTGCCGGTGTTGATGTTGAGACGGTCGGCAGAATCAGCACTTTTTTGAGGGAATCTCCGACAAAAATTACTATCATTAATCGTGAGGGAACATTGCTAAAACTGCGTGATTCTCTTCTGCAAAGATTTGGCAGCAGTTTGGCAATCAATCTTTCCAAGCCGGATTTCCTGGAGATTACCGACAGAAGCGCTACGAAAGGCCGGGCTTTGCAGTTTCTTGCAGAAATGCACCGTATACCGCGGGAACAGGTAGCGGCAATAGGTGACAGCTACAATGACCTGGACATGCTGCAATATGCCGGTATCGGTGTGGCTGTAGCCAATGCCCGCCAGGAAATAAAAGAAGCGGCTTCAATTGTTACGGAAAGCAATCTGAATAACGGTGTTGCCGTTTTTATAAATGACTACCTGGCAAAGCATAAGGAGGAAACATGTGAATGAAAATGGAGGAAATTCGGCAGAGGGCAAGGGAGAAACTGCAGGGATTCTGCCGCGTGTGCCGGCGGTGCGACGGCAGGGCTTGTGCCGGGGAAGTACCGGGCATGGGCGGTATTTTGTCGGGGCGGGCTTTTCAGAACAATGTGAGCGCCCTGGACATGTATTACGTCAATCTAAGAACTATTCATCAGGTGGAAAAGCCGGATACGTCCATCAAACTCTTTGGGCGCTCTTTTCAGACGCCTGTTTTTGTTGCCCCGCTCACCGGAGCTTCTTATAACATGGGAGGCGCCCTTTCCGAGGCTGAACTGGCCTCCTGCCTGGTTAAAGGGGCTCAGCTTGCCGGGTCCTGTGCCTTTACAGGGGACGGTGCTGAAGCAGATATATATGCAGCGGGACTTGCCGCCCTGAAAAAACATGGCGGCGGCGCGGCCATCATTAAACCGCGCAGCATGGAAAAAATCAAGGAATTTATCCGCCTGGCGGAGGAAAACGGCGCCTATGCCGTCGGTATTGACATCGACGGAGCCGGACTGGTAACCATGGCCTTGAAGGGACAGCCGGTAGGGCCGAAAAGCTATTACCAGCTGCGTGAACTGATCGGGATGACTTCACTTCCTTTTATCCTGAAGGGTATTATGACGGTGCAGGAGGCCGAGATGGCTGTTGAGATGGGTGTCGCTGCCGTTGTCGTTTCCAACCACGGCGGACGCGTCCTTGACTGTACTCCCGGCGTAGCCGAAGTGCTGCCGGAGATAGTGGAACGGGTTAAGGGTGAAATAACCGTTATAGCCGACGGAGGCATCCGCAGCGGCATCGATGTTTTAAAAATGCTGGCCTTGGGCGCCGACGCGGTGCTTATAGGCCGTCCGGCAATCTGGGGAGCCTTTGGCGGGGGCAGCATGGGAGTTAGGAAAATTATAGAGACCATGACCGAGCAGCTTTGCCACGGTATGCTGATGACAGGCTGTGTTAATTTGAAGGCCGTTGATCATCATGTTATTTATTAACTTGAACTCAGGAGGGGAAAATAAAAATATTACATTTTAATGCTGCCTGCGGTTTTGACGGCAGGGGGTGTTGCTTTTAGATGCAGGTATATGCCGACTATCATACTCACACGACATACAGCCACGGCAGAGGCAGTATTGAGGAAAATGTAGAGGCTGCGCTAAAGCGCGGTTTGGAAGCGGTCGGGATTGCAGATCACGGTCCGGGGCATTTTTTTATCGGAGTGCGCGGTCTTCCCGCCCTGCGGAAGATGCAAAGGGAGATTGTGCGGCTGCGGAAGAAGTACCTGCAGATAAAAATACTTTTTGGCATCGAGGCCAATATCATTGATACTGACGGGACCATAGACGTACCGCTCCAAATCCTGCCGGAACTGGATATCCTGCTTGTCGGCTTTCACAAACTGGTTAAGCCCCGCAATGCGAAGGCCCTGCTTTTGGGGGCCGGAAATATGATGGCCGGCGGTTGCGGCCTGCGGCCGAAACTGCTGCGGGCATTGAATACCAGGGCAATTTGCCTGGCTGTGCAGCGTTATCCCGTTTATGCCATTACGCACCCCGGACAGCAGGTTGATATTGACACTGCGGAGCTGGCCGCCGTTTGTGCGCGCCGTGGCACATTGTTTGAAATAAACAGTTCCTACGGCAAAGAGCTGGACGGTTTTATCAAAACAGCCCTGCCTGCCGGGGTTAATTTTGTTGTCAACAGTGATGCCCACACACCGGAGAGAGTCGGCGACTTTCAGGAAGCCTGCAGGCTGATAGAAAGGCTGCAGGTGCCACCGGAAAGGGTTGTCAATTTACGGCCTAACCGGCTGTAAAGCAGGAGATTGAATGCCGAGGGAGAAGCTTCTCTATTGCAGCCTTTGCGATGGGAGGGGTGAATCAGATGGAAGGTATCCGCTTCGTAATTATTACCGGACTGTCCGGTGCCGGCAAAAGCCAGGCGGTTCACAGCTTTGAGGATCTGGGGTATTTTTGCATTGATAACCTGCCACCGATGCTGATCTCCAAATTTGCCGAACTGGCGGCACAGTCAGAGGGCAAAGTCAGCAGGATTGCCCTTGTTTCCGATATCCGGGGCGGTGCCTTTTTCTCCAGTCTTATGGAAGCGCTGGAACAACTGGAGAGAGCCGGGTTTGATTATGAAATACTCTTTTTAGAGGCCGATGATGAAGTCTTAATTCGCCGCTTTAAAGAAACAAGACGCCGCCATCCACTGGCTTCCATGGGCAGTATTGTTGAGGGCATAAAAGAAGAAAGAAAACTGCTGGCAAAAATCAGGGCCCGTGCCGACAAACTGATAGATACTTCATCTCTTACTCCCAAGCAGCTGAAGGAGGAGATCACCACCCTTTATGCACCGGGCAGCAGTCAGGAGAATATACTAATAACACTGGTAGCCTTTGGGTTCAAATACGGTATTCCCCTTGATGCCGACCTTGTTTTTGATGTGCGTTTTTTGCCCAATCCCCACTATATTGAGCACCTGCGCCCCTTGACAGGCAATGAGGAAGAAGTGAAAAACTACGTCTGGAAAAGCAGTATTACCTACAAGTTTTTTCAAAAACTTTGTGACCTCGTTACTTTTCTTATTCCTCTTTATATTAAAGAAGGGAAACCGCAGCTGGTTGTTGCCATTGGCTGTACCGGCGGCAGACACCGCTCCGTGTCCATTGTCAATGAGCTGGAAAAGAAACTCAAAGGCAAGAATTACCAGGTTATCAAAGAGTACAGAGATATATTTAAAACATAAAACGGGGAGATACGAGCGTGATGCGAAAAATAGAATCTCTTTCCCTGAACCAGGCAAAAAAGCAGCCTTATCTGCGGAAAATGCGCCAAAAAGACCCCTGGTACCCGGAAGAAAAGGACAGCATTGAAGCCGGTCCGGTTCTGGCTGCTTTGGGAGGCGGGACAGGGCTTTCCACTCTTTTAAGGGGTTTAAAAAAATATACTGCCAATATTTCCGCCATCGTTAATGTGGCTGATGACGGAGGCAGTTCGGGCCGTTTGCGTGAGAATCTAAATATGCTTCCTCCCGGAGATATCCGCAACTGCCTGGTTGCCCTAGCCAATACGGAGCCGCTGCTGGAAAAAGTTTTTCAGCACCGGTTTACAACAGGAGACGGACTGCAAGGTCACAGTCTTGGCAACCTGTTTCTGGCTGCCCTGACAGAAGAATTCGGTTTTGAGGAAGCTATTTTAGCCGCCAGCCGCGTTCTGGCTGTCAGGGGACAGGTACTGCCGGTGACTTTGAATAAATTAACATTGGTTGCCAAAATGTCTGACGGGCGCATTATACGCGGGGAGAGCAGCATCTCCAAGGCGGGCGGCAAAATTGACCGCCTGTATCTGGAGCCCGGGACCTCTTCTGTGTATCCTGCAGCCAGGGAAGCCATTTTAAATGCTCAACTGGTTGTTGTAGGCCCGGGCAGCCTTTTTACCAGTTTGCTTCCCAACCTTCTTGTCCCCGGTGTGATAGAAGCCTTTGAAAATACAGCCGCCCACAGGGTTTACATTTGCAATGTCATGACACAGCCGGGAGAAACTGACGGGTACACGGCGGCAGACCACCTTGAGGCTATCTACGACCATACCGGAGTGGAAATTTTTGATACCGTTCTGATTAATGACAATCTTGATATTCCCGGCAGTCTGCTGGATAAATACGCTCAGGAAGGAGCTGTCCCGGTAGAGCCCGATTTGCACCGGATAAACAGGACTTCTGTCAGAGTAGTAACCGGAGACTTCATTTCACCTAACGCCGTTGTCCGGCATGACCCCGATAAACTTGCCGTCGCGGTGCTGGAACAAGTCCTGTAAGATTTAAAGATCAGTGGAACTTTGGTTAAGCGAGGTGTAAAGCTTTTGACTTATGCACTGCAGGTTAAGAATGAACTGGCGCGACTTAAACAGGGTAGGAAATGCTGTCAGATGGCGGAACTTACCGCTTTTCTGCGTTTCAGCGGCAGTATCAATATCTCCGGTAAAAATATTTCCTTAAACGTAATCACAGCCAACCCGGCGGTTGCCAGGCGCATTTTCAAGCTTTTTAAGCGGTTATTTGGCCTTAACTCCGAACTTATTGTGCGCCGTAAATCGAGGCTTCAAAAAAATAATGTTTATTTAATCCGTATTGCTCGCACGGGACGGATTTTTAACGTCCTGGGGCAGCTTGGGCTCCTGAAGGACGGAGTACTGTGCCGGGAACTGCCGGAAGCGGTGCACAGAAAAAAATGCTGCCGCCGCGCTTATCTCCGCGGGGCTTTCCTGGCTGCCGGCTCCATATCCAACCCGGAGAGTTCCTATCATCTTGAGATTTACACCGATTACCAGCAGCATGCCGATGATCTTGCCGCCGTTGCCGCTACCTTCGGGCTGCAGGCAAAGGTAAAAAGCCGGAAAAACAAATATCTGGTTTATATCAAAGACAGTGAGCAGATTGTTGAGTTTCTCAATATCAGCGGTGCTCATTCCGCTTTGTTGGGGTTCGAAAACATTCGCATTTTAAAAGATATTCGCAATCATATCAACCGCCTTGTTAATTTTGAGACGGCAAATGTGGGCAAAACCGTTAAAGCTTCTGTCCGCCAGATTCAGGCAATCCGCCGGATTGAAGAACAATGCGGTCTGGATTCCCTTGACCCTGCACTGCGTGATATTGCCCGCCTGCGCCTGCAGAATCCGGAAGCAAGCCTTGCCGAGCTGGGAGAGATGCTGCAGCCGCCGCTGGGCAAGTCAGGCGTTAACCACCGCCTGAGGAAAATTGAAAGAATCAGTAAAGGCCTGGCTGAAAATAATAAATAACGCGCAGCGCTCCAGACTGTAGACAAAG
>DGEC01000107.1 GCA_002385745.1 Firmicutes bacterium UBA3936 | reverse complement strand
GGTTATCCAGCTCTTTTTTCAGTTGAGCTTCAAAATTTAGAAAGTCAATGCCATCTCCTAAAACCTTTAAAATCTTCTCAGTTACCGAAAGGACTTTTGCTTCTACTAAGCGAACTACACCCATGAGGAACCTCTGCCTCCTTTTGGGGGTATTCATCTCGATGTGAGGTTCCTCTTCGCTTTCTTAAAAGATTATCCTTCCAAAAACCTAAAGTAATTTTACACTAACCTTGCAAGCCCTGCAGCGTGGCAGTATAATCTAATGAGGAGGTAAAAGAAAATGGTAAACAGATTTGCAGCGGTTATTAAGGAGAATCGTTCCTGGCTTTTGCTGGCAGTTCTTTTTTTTATCGGTGGTTTTATACTGTCTTATGCAGCGCTGCAGCAGGATCCGGAGATACTGAAAATGTTAGAAGAAAGCTTTCTTACCGTCCTGGAAGAACTTGGTGAAAATGTTTTCAGCGGTTCACAGTTCGCAGGCACAGTCATTCTTTTTTTCCATAATCTGATGTCAGTCCTTTATGTGATGTATCTAGGCATTATAGTCGGCCTTCCTCCGCTGTTTTCCGCGCTTGCAAACGGGTCTGCCCTGGGTTTGCTTGCTTTTAAGTTCTCCGAAAGCGGAATTTCGCCGCTGCCCTTTATGGCTGCCGGAATTCTTCCGCACGGCATTTTTGAACTCCCTGCCTTCTTTCTTGCTGTTGCTTTAGGGTTAAAGCTTGGCTACCACCTGATTTTCCCCCTGCCGGGCTTGTCTCGCTTTACTTCCCTGCGGGCAGTTTTTTCCGAAATTGGCACATCCCTGCCATTTATTATCCTGCTGCTCCTGATTGCCGCGGCAGTGGAAGTGTTTATTACTCCCTTTGTGATAAGCCTGCTTTTTTAAACCCCCTGAAATATTTTTACCAGCTGCATGACTATGACTGCTATGTTAATATCTTAAACCGGTAAAAGGCGGCAGATGTCTGCCGCCTTCCAGCGTTTTACCGCCAGTATGTGCTTGCTGGCTGCCAAACTTTTATTTTTTTACCTGTTCAAAGCCTATCTTCCCCGCCGATATTTCCTCAAGGGCTATGGAAACATCTTTTTTTGATTTTGATTCGACAAGTTTTTGTGCCCCTTCATTTAACATGCGGGCACGCTTTGCAGCGGCAATAACAAGCGTATATTTGCTGTCTGCTTTTTTTAACAGTTTATCAATAGAAGGGTAAATCACTTTTAACCTCCTTCTTTAATTACTGCATTTATGAAATCAGCATTCCTGAAAGCCCGCAGTTTTTCCGCTTCGATAATGGAAATTATGCGTTTACTGGCTTCTTCCACGCTGTCATTAACAACTATATATCCATATTTATGTGCCTGTTTTAGCTCGCTTACGGCGGCTGTCAGGCGTTTTTTCATATTTTCTTTGCTTTCCGTGCCACGCTTTTCTATACGCCTGCATAATTCCGCCCAGGAAGGCGGTATAAGAAAAATAAAAACAGCATTGGGATATACCTTCATGACCTGCAGAGCGCCCTGCGGGTCAATTTCAAGAATAACATCATACCCCTCCGCCAGCTTTTCCTCCACATAGCTGCGCGGTGTCCCGTATTTGTGGCCATATACGCAGGCGTATTCCAGGAAATCTCCTTCCCTGACGGCCTCCATAAATTCAGAGTCTGTAACAAAAAAATAGTTAACCCCGTCCTTTTCACCGGCGCGGGGTTTGCGGGTAGTTTTGGAAATAGAAAGAAGCAAATCAGATTTTTTTTCCAGAAGTGCCTTGCACACCGTACCCTTGCCAGCACCGGAAGGCCCCGAAATAACAATTAGCAAACCGGAACGTGCCACAATAATCCTCCGTGTCTTTTTAATCTTCTTCTTCAGCTATACCGCCCTTGGCATTGAGGCGGTGCTTAACTGTTTCCGGCTGTACGGCTGAAAGCACGACATGGCCGCTGTCTGTAATAATAACCGCCCGTGTCCTCCGTCCATACGTAGCATCAATCAACATGCCGCGGTCCCTGGCTTCTGTTATGACCCTTTTGATTGGTGCAGACTCCGGACTGACAATGGCAATAATACGATTAGCGGAAACTATATTGCCAAATCCTATATTAATCAATTTAATCTGCATCATGGGAACCTCCTTTACCGGAAATGCCAAAGAACAGCCCTGTTCCAACTCTGCTATTAGTATAACGGATTTCAGGCAGAAAATGCAAGAGGTCTAAGCGCTAAAAACTCGCCTATTCTATATTTTGCACTTGCTCACGAATTTTTTCTAGTTCGGCTTTTATCTCCACCACCAGTTTTGCCGCTTCATAATCATTGGCCTTTGAGCCGATGGTATTGACCTCCCTAAAGAGCTCCTGAGTTAAAAAATCAAGTTTGCGGCCTACAGGTCCTTCTTCCTGCAGCGCTTCCCTAAAACCTGCCAGATGGCTGGACAGCCGAACCAGTTCTTCGGTAACATTGCTTTTATCTGTAAATATTGCTATTTCCGTAAGCAAACGGGCAGGGTCCGCTTCAAAATCGCCAAGATATTCCTTTATTCTCTCGGAGATTTTATTTCTGTAGTCTTCCACTATGAACGGCGCCCGTTTCTTTATCAGCCCGGCCTTTTCCTCTATTGTCTGCAGGCGAACCTTTATATCTTCCGCCAGTCTTTCCCCTTCATCCCTGCGCTGGACAAGGAGTTCCGCAATTGCCTTGTCGATTACTGCCTGCAACTTTTCCCAGATACTCTCAATATCAAGTTTATTTTTCTCCACCCGCAGCACATCAGGAAAAGCGGCAAGCAACTTCAAGTTCGGTTTTTCATCAAGAGAGCAGACAGTCGCTATTTCCTGCAGTGCATCGTAATATGCCGCCAGCAAATTCCTGTCCAAAATTATAGAAATGCCACTATCATCTTCCTGCCGGAAAGAAATGGCTACTTCTATTCTCCCCCGCCCGAGGGCTTGCTGAATACGCTGCCTTACCTTCTCCTCCAACTGGTATAATTCCCGGGGCATCCGCACGGAAACATCCAGATATCTGTGATTAACGGAACGAATTTCTACAGTAAACTGGAATTGCTCGTCACCGTTGTTGTCCGCACGGCCGTAGCCGGTCATGCTGAATACCATTTGCCTACCCCTCTTTTCTATTTACCTTACTTAACTTATTGTAGCAGATTTTTTTGCTATGGCAAATCTCTCTATTTTTTTACCACTACAACGCGAGGATGGGAAAGCGCTTTTACCGCGGTTAAAAGCAGGTTAAACAAAAAGGGTACCAGGGAAGCCGTAATTACAAGCAGCCATTGTCCCGCAGACAAGGGGGTGGTCTCAAAGACAGCTGCGAGCAGCGGGTGGTAAAGTACTAAAAGAAGCAAACAAAAGGAAGAAAAAACGGCGGCTGCCATCCACAGGTTGGAAAGTATTCCGGTCTGCCAAACCTGACGGTCTTCGCTGCGGCAATCAAAAACATATACCAGCTGGGTGACAATAAGCGTAACAAAGGCCAGTGTCCTTGCTTCCGCCAGCGGCAGCTGCCGCTTAAGTCCCCAGGTAAAAACAAGGACTGTTGTCAGCCCGATTACTACCCCCCTGCCAATGATTTTCTCCCACAACCCTCCGGAAAATATTCCTTCTCCCGGCATACGGGGCGGTCTTTCCATCACATCTTCTTCCACAGTGTCAAATCCCAGGGCCATTGCCGGCAGTCCATCTGTTACCAGGTTAATCCAAAGTATCTGAATTGCTCGCAAAGGCAGCGGCATGCCGACCAGCATCGTTATAAACATTGTCAGTATTTCCCCGGTATTGCTGGCCAGCAGAAAGCGGATAAATTTTCTGATGTTGCTGTAGATGCTGCGTCCCTCCTCAACTGCGGCAACAATGGTGGCAAAATTATCATCGGCCAGAACAAGCGATGCTGCCTCCCGGGTGACATCGGTACCGCTTTTCCCCATGGCAATGCCGATGTCCGCCTCCTTTACAGCGGGAGCATCATTTACACCGTCCCCGGTCATTGCCACAATATGCCCGTTTTTTTTCAGCGCCCTGACAATTCGCAGTTTATGTTCAGGTGTCACCCGGACGTAGACATAAGTCTTGCGTGCATATTCGGCCAATTCCTCGTCTGAGAGATTGTCCAGCTCCCGTCCCGTTAAAACATGTCCTCCTTTTGGGAGTAACTGCAAGAAACGCGCTACAGCCACAGCTGTGTTTTTGTGATCACCCGTAATCATGACAGTTTTAATACCCGCCTTCTGGCATTTTCTTATTGCCTGCAGGGCTTCAGGGCGAGGCGGGTCAATCATGCCAAGCAGGCCAAGGAAAACAAGGTGCTTTTCTTCCGCCTCCCGCTCTTCTGCGGCAACCGGCCTGTAGGCCACGGCTATATTGCGCAGCGCCTGGGAAGTCATGATTTCATTTTGCTTTAAAATCAATTCTTTACTGTCTTCAGACAGCTTTTGCCTGCCTTCCCCGCAATATATCCAACTGCAGCGCTCCAGGATTACTTCCGGTGCCCCCTTAACATACAAAACCCGTTCCTCTTTACCCTGATACAGTACCGACATTCTTTTTCTTCGGCCATCAAACGGCTTTTCCGCAATTCGCCGCATTTCCCGTTCCAAATCCTCCCGCCACACACCCGCCCTGGCCCCGGCCACCAGCAATGCTCCCTCCGTTGGGTCGCCATGAATATGCCAATCTCCTTCACCGCCGCGCCAGAGAGCTTTGATTTCAGTTTTTTTTCTGTATAGACGGGCATTGTTGCAAAGGGCAGCAGCAGCAAGCGTTAATTTCAGGGCCTCATCGCCCCTCGGGTTTATTGCTTTGCCTGCGGCAAAATAGCGCCCTGCCGGACTGTACCCGTCGCCTTCCACATTGTAAAGTGTCCCGTTTGTCCAAACCTGCCTGACATTCATTTTGTTTTGGGTTAAAGTGCCTGTCTTGTCAGAACAAATTACAGTAGCGCATCCCAAGGTCTCCACGGCGGGAAGTTTTCTGACAAGGGCATTCCTTTTAACCATTCTTTGTACACCAATGGCCAGGGCAATTGTTACCACGGCAGGCAGCCCCTCCGGGATGGCGGCAACAGCCAAGGATACACCGGCCATCAGCATCCGGTAGGCCGGCATGCCCCTGGCAAGCCCCATAAGAACAACCAGACCGCAAATTAAAAGACAGCACCCCACCAGATACTTGCCAAGCTGGGCCAGCCTTCTTTGCAGAGGGGTTTCTTTCTCTTCAGCTTCCTGTATCATATCAGCAATTTTGCCAAGTTCCGTTTCCATACCGGTGGCAACTACAATTCCGCTGCCGCGGCCGCTGACGGCCATTGTCCCCAAATACAACATATTCATGCGGTCTCCTAGGGTTGTGGCATTTTCATATAGGGTGTCCGGATCTTTGTTTACGGGTTCTGATTCGCCCGTTAAGGCTGCTTCATTGACGGCAAGCTGTTTTGCTTCCCCTAGACGTATATCAGCCGGAATCAGATCACCGGCTTCGATAACAACCAAATCCCCGGGGACAAGCTCTCCGGCCGGCACCTTTTTGCGCACGCCGTCCCTAATGACGACTGCTGTCGGCGCGCTTAATTCTTTCAATGCCTCCAGAGATTTTTCCGCTCTGTACTCCTGGATAAAACCCAAAACGGCATTAATCACAACAATGCACATTATTACTAAAGCATCGCTGTATTCCCCAAGCACGGCAGACAAGAGGATGGCGCCGAACAACACTAAAACCATAAAATCCCGGAATTGCATGAGAAACAGCAGCAGAAGCGAAATTTTCTTTTTTCCCTGCAAAACATTACGGCCTTTTTCATGCAATCTTTGCTCCGCTTCACGGACAGACAGCCCCCGCTGCGGGTCCGTCTGCAACAGTCTACAGATATCTTCATAGCTTACCTGCATCCACGGATAGCTGCTCATTTGATCACCTCGCCGCCTGTTTTCTGTTCTTAGCCATGTATATGGCTTGGACAAAAAAAAAAGCACCAAACGGGCATGATTTCTGTCTGTCTATTGCCAATCCCGAAAGAATCCTGTTATACTTTACTTGCCAAAGGAGGTACTGGCATGTCTTTTGACGGCATTACAATGTCGGCTGTACGCCGGGAACTTGCATCTTTGCTTGGCGGGGCTAAAATTGAAAAAATCATCCAGCCGCGGGCAAATGAAATTGTCCTGTCTTTCAGAACAGAAAAGGAACTTTTTTCACTGCTCTGCTCTGCCGACCCGCAGCTTGCGCGTATCCACCTGACAAAACAAAAACAGGCCGGCCCCGCCGTTGCGCCTGCCTTTTGCATGCTTTTGCGTAAACATCTTTCAGGTTCACGCCTTCTTTTCATTGAACAGCAGGGACATGAAAGATGTCTGTCCTTTATTTTTCGTGCCTATGATGAAGCCGGCGATATAGTTAAAAAACACCTGATAGTGGAAACCATGGGTAAACATTCAAATATTATTCTGGCTATGCCCGAAAAAGCAGAAAAATTAAAAATCCTGGGCAGCATCAAGCTTGTGGACGAAAAAATGAGCCGCTACCGGGTTGTTATGCCCGGGCAGTTTTATATTCCGCCGCCTCCCCAGGACAAGCTGGACATTTTCTCCGTCACGGAAGAAAACCTGGCCGGCCGGTTGCTGGCACATTCTGAAAAACCGCCTGAAACAGCCCTTATGCTGTCTGTAATGGGTATTGGCAAGAATCTTGCAAGAGAAATAATAAATGCAGCTGCAGGCAGTGAGCCGGGACACCCACTGGAAATTATCCGGCCTTTAACAATAGAATTGAACAAACTTGCCGCGCGACTGAAGGAAAACCGTTTCATCCCCTGGATTGTTGATGCCGACAGCCGTAGACCCTCTTTGTTTTTTATCCGCCCCCCTGAATTGCCCGCTTCCCGCTTGCTGCGCTGTGACAGCTTGAATGGAGCGCTTGATATCTATTACAGTTCCATAGTCCGGGGTATTGCCGGAAAACAGTTGAAACAGCAGCTGGAAAGCATTGTCCGGGCAAAGCTCCGCCGTGCTCAAAAAAAGCTTGGCCATCAGCAAAGGGAACTGCAAGAAACGGAAAATGCGGACAAGTACCGCATCTGGGGGGAGCTCATAACAGCCAGCCTGTTTAAAATTAGTCCCGGCATGGATAAAGTAAAAGTAAACAATTACTACTCGGAGAAAATGGAGGAAATAGAAATACCCCTGAATCCTGCCCTCTCGCCGCAGGGAAATGCCGGGTACTATTTTAAAACATACCGTAAACTCCATGACGGGAGAAAAATTTTAACAAAAAGAATAGCGGCAACTAAAGAAGATATCGCCTATCTTGAATCGCTTTTGTTTGCCTGTGAAAACGCCGGCCCGGCTGAACTGGAAGAAATCCGGCAGGAAATGATCAAAAGCCGTCTTATTTTGCCGCAAAAAAACAAGCCTGCGGCAAAACCGGCCCGGTCCAAGCCCCTGCACTTTCTTTCTCCCGACGGCATAGACATTTATGTCGGCAGAAACAACAAGCAAAATGACTACCTGACATTACGCGCAGCAGACGGCAACGATATCTGGCTTCATGTCAAGGAAATGCCCGGTTCCCATGTAATTATCAAGCATTTCGACCCGCCGGAAGCAACGCTTGTTTATGCGGCAAAACTGGCCGCTGCTTACAGCAGGGCGGCATATTCTTCCAATGTCCCCGTTGACTACACTCGAGTCCGGCATGTCAGAAAGCCAAAAGGAGCCAAACCCGGCATGGTAATCTACGACCGCCACAAAACCATTTATGTCACAAATGACAAGCAAAAACCGCAGCCAAAGTAAAAGTTGAACTTTTCAGGAAGGCTGCCCGCGGGGCTCAATCTTATACCGGACTGCAGCATCCAGTACTATACTGTCTTCATTTTTATCAAACCTGACCATGCCAACCACACCACCCGCATCTCCCCGCCACTTCAGGTATTCTTCCGTAAAATACTGGGCTCCCCTTTCACTGAAGGGCTCCTCATACCCCGCCAACACTTTTAAATAAATATCTTTTGGCACTTCCAGAATACGGTGGGTAACCTTGAATGTTTTGCCCCTGTTTTCCAGCTCCTTGACGGCACTAAACAAAAAATCTTTTTTATACATAGCATCACCCCTTATTATTACTTAAAATAGCTTACAAACATCAAAATTATAAGCTGCCTTGACAAACTTTCACTCAAATGCCTTCCACCCTTTGCATAGATCTGCCATAGAATGCGCAGATTAGTTGTAAAGGGGGTGATACTATGATGACCACATTTCACTGGATTCATATAGTCGTCGGAGCCTGGCTGGCACTGGTGAATTTTATGCCCATATTACCCGAAGATATCCTGTCCCTTAATAACGTGGTAATTGGTATCATTGTCGCCATCTATAACGCCTACATGCTTTTTGCCAAGAGCAATACGGATGTTGCAAACAAAAATTAAAAAAAAGCACCCCGCGGGGTGCTTTCAGACTGTAGACAAAAA
>DGEC01000009.1 GCA_002385745.1 Firmicutes bacterium UBA3936 | reverse complement strand
AGATGTGTATAAGAGACAGGTTTTCCCCCGTCGCAAAAGCCCGGAAGAACTTAAACGGCATTTTACAGCCGTAAAGGCGGAAAGCACCTCCACAGGTAGGAGGTGCCTTCCGGTCTGCAGGAGAATCTTACTTCAGTTCTACTTCAGCACCTACTTCCTCCAGCTTTGCTTTTATCTCTTCGGCTTCTTCCTTGCTGACTTTTCCCTTGACGGGCTTGGGAGCATTATCAACCAGCTCTTTTGCCTCTTTCAAACCTAAACCTGTTATTTCCCGGACAGCCTTGATTACAGCAACTTTCTTTTGACCGGCTGCGTTCAGGATAACATCAAACTCGTTTTGTTCTTCAGCAGCAGGTGCATCGGCAGCGGCTGCGGCAGGGGCGGCTGCCACGGCCACAGGCGCTGCGGCGGAAACTCCAAATTCTTCCTCAAAAGCTTTTACTAATTCAGACAGTTCAAGCACTGTCATTCCTTTAACGATTTCCATTACTTCGGCAACTTTTGACATTCTGTGTTTTTCCTCCTTTAATATACTAACCAAATTGTTATTTCATTTAATATCTAAGCACCGGCTTCGGCGGCTTTCTTTTCCCGCACGGCATCCAAAGTAGCCACAAACTTACGCAGCAATGCTTTTGCCGCCCCGGCAAAACCGGCCATCGGCGAGGCAAAGGCACCGGCTACCTGGGCCAGCAGGACTTCCCGCGTGGGTA
The DNA here is from genome assembly GCA_002385745.1 of Firmicutes bacterium UBA3936. GTDB lineage: Bacteria > Bacillota > Dethiobacteria > Dethiobacterales > Dethiobacteraceae > DTU027. Next base: position 3,017 of record DGEC01000009.1, on the reverse strand, counting down.
AAGCAGCCAGTGATTTGATGTGGTCAGGATCAATCAGCTCTCCTTCCAGCAGGCCGCCCTTCAGTTTGAGGCTGTCGTATTCCCTGGCATACTTTGCCAGCACCCTGGCCGGGGCAACGGGATCATCAAAGCCATAGGCAATGGCTGTAGGCCCTTTAAGGTATACTTCCAGCGCTTCATAGCCTAGTTCCCGGGCAGCTCTGCTAACCAAAGTATTTTTGGCAACTACATATTTAACATTCTCGCTGCGCAGGGCACGGCGCAAATCGGTAATTTGCTCCACATTCAATCCCCGGTAATCCGTAATAATGGCAGTCTTGGCCTTTTTCAGGTCCTCTATGACTTCGCCCACTATTCTTTCTTTCTCTTTTCTGCTTAAGCCCATCTTCCCACCTCCTTTTCCAGCCATGGGGAACAAATATTAAAACGGCCCCCGCGCAGACACACGGGGGCCGTAGGTTATCAGTCAACGGCTTTCCGACCTCGGCAGGCGATTTACTCTTTAAGCCTGAAGCGGCACCCTGCTGTCTGCGGTCCGAGAAAGATGGCTTTTCTATTTTTGCGGGCCAACCGGAATGTCAACCCGTTTTTCTTCTTAATCTTGTTTGGCTGCCCTTATTTGCCTAAAGCTGCGGCTTTTTGCGTATTGACACGAATCCCGGGGCCCATGGTGGTAGTTACTGTAATTGAACGGAAATACTGTCCTTTGGCCGCCGGCGGCTTGGCTTTCTGCAGTGTTTCGATCATGGTATAGAAATTCTCCCGCAGCTTATCGTCGTCGAAAGATGTTTTGCCGATAGGAACATGGACAATCCCGCTTTTATCGACGCGGTATTCCACTTTACCGGCCTTTATTTCCTGGACAGCGCGGGTAACATCGGCAGTAACCGTTCCCGTCTTCGGGTTGGGCATCATTCCCCGCGGGCCAAGTATTCTACCCAGTTTACCCACCATACTCATCATGTCCGGTGTGGCAACGGCCACATCGAAGCCGAGCCAGCCGCCTTCTATCTTGGCCACCAGGTCCTCGGCTCCAACAATATCAGCACCGGCAGCTTCTGCCTCCTTTGCCTTATCGCCTTTGGCAAATACGGCTACTGTAACTTCTTTGCCAATCCCGGCAGGCAGAACGACAGCGCCCCGTACCTGCTGGTCGGCATGTTTGGGATTAACGCCCAGCTTAACAGCCAGTTCCACTGTGCTGTCAAACTTGGCTGTTGCTGTTTTCTTTGCCAGTGCCAATGCCTCTTCCGGATCATAAAGCTTACTGCGGTCTATCAGTTTTTTTACTTCCAAATACTTCTTTCCGTGTTTAGCCATTTTTAAACCTCCTTGTGGTACAGGCGAGGCGGCTTACCTCTCCCACTCTCAATTTACTCTTGATCTTAGCCCTGAATCACTATGCCCATGCTGCGGGCTGTGCCTTCCACCATACGCATGGCGGCTTCAACGTCGTTGGCATTGAGGTCATTCATTTTCAACTCAGCTATTTCCCGCACTTTATCCCTGCTCAGGGTCGCTACCTTATTCCTGTTGGGCTCACCGGAGGCTTTATCCAGCCCTGCCGCTTTCTTCAGCAAAACCGAGGCAGGCGGTGTTTTCGTAATGAAGGTAAAGGAGCGGTCTTCCATAATTGTAATAACGACAGGAATCACCATCCCTGCCTGATGAGCCGTGCGCTCATTAAATTCCTTACAAAAGCCCATTATATTAACACCGTGCTGGCCGAGAGCCGGTCCGACAGGAGGCGCGGGGGAAGCCTTGCCGGCAGGAATTTGCATTTTCACAATGCTTTTGACTTTTTTTGCCACTACCAGACACCTCCTCTTCTGCTAGAGTTTCTCAACCTGATAAAATTCAAGCTCAACCGGAGTCTCCCGGCCGAACATGGAAACCAGAACCTTTACTTTACGCCTGTCGGGCAGCACTTCTTCCACACTGCCGATAAAATCGGCAAAGGGACCTTCTATTACCCGTACGCTTTCCCCGACAGTAAAGTCAATTTTCGGCTTGGGATCCTCCATGCCCATCTGCTTTAGGATCTGGCTGATTTCTGATTTGGACAGGGGAATCGGTCTTGATCCCGGACCGACAAAGCCTGTTACCCCGGGTGTGTTGCGGACTACATACCAGGAGTCGTCGGTCATAATCATTTCCACAAGCACATAACCCGGGAAAACTTTTTTCAGAGTGGTTTTCCTTTTGCCGTTTTTGACCTCCAGCTCTTTTTCCATGGGAACCAGGACACGAAAGATCTTGTCCTGCATTTCCATGGATTCCACCCTTTTTTCCAGGTTTGTTTTTACTTTGTTTTCATATCCGGCATAGGTGTGCACCACATACCAGTTCTTTTCCATAGGTGAGGGGTTGGCCCCTGCCTCCTTACCGTTGGAGAATTAATTTCAGTATGGCAGTAAATCCGCTGTCAAGCAGCCAGAAAAAGACACCGATAAATATTACGGTAAGCAAAACCAGCGAAGTAAATACGGAAAGCTCCCGGCGGTTTGGCCAGTGGACTTTTTTGAGCTCCTGCCTGACATCCTTGAAATATCTGGTTATTGCCTTGACAGTACCTGCCATTATACCACATCCTTACATAACATGAAATCCCCTGACACCGGCAAGAGTTCCTATTTTGTTTCTTTGTGGTCCGTATGTTTTTGGCAGAATTTGCAGTATTTGCTTAATTCTATTCTGTCCGGTGTGGTTCTTTTGTTTTTGGTTGTAATGTAATTTCTGCGCTTGCATTCGCCGCAAGCCAGCGTAATTTGGACACGCATTCTTCACACCCCCTGTAGCAACACCGTCTAATCCGGGGAAACTGCTTGCTTTTCGCTGTTTTTATAAGATTCACTTATCCAATTTAACATACTTTACGTCCTGTTGTCAAACTTTTTCTGTTCCGTAAAATAAGGCTTAAATGCCCCGCCAGCCGGTATACTGACGGGGCATTCCTTCTCTGTTATATACCGCACACAGACCGGCAGAGCCGGGCGCACAAAAAGCCCGGAAAGCAG
>DGEC01000037.1:7138-13113 GCA_002385745.1 Firmicutes bacterium UBA3936 | reverse complement strand
TTTTAGTTACTCGTCCCCGAACAGGACGGTGAAGTCTTTTTCTGTAATTAGAAGTCAATTCCCTTCTAAATGCCTCTAGTAATTTTACACTAACCGCGGCAAAAAAACAGCTGCCGTTAGCGTGACGGCAGCTTCTGCAGGGGATCAAGGTGTTCTCCGTTGTAGATTGTCTCCAGGTGGAGATGGGGGCCGGTAGTATTTCCCGTTTGCCCGACAGCGGCAATTTTCTGGCCTTGCTGCACGGACTGCCCTGTTCCGACGAAAAGTTTGGAACAGTGGGCATAAACGGATACCCAGCCGTTGAGATGGTCAATGCTTATCACATATCCGTACCTGGGCTGCCAGCCGGCGGTGACAACTTTGCCCGCGGCGGCGGCGACAATGGGAGTCCCTATACTAGCGGCAATGTCCAGCCCGTAGTGAAATTTCCCCCAGCGCGGCCCGTACTTTGAAGAAATCTGACCGCTGACAGGCCAAATGAAACCGGGATCTTCCGTCGTTTCTGCAGGCCGGCTGCGGACGGCGGCACGGGAAGCAACAGTCCGGGCAGAGTTTCCCGCAGCTTGGGAACCGCCGGGAATTATCAACCGTCTCCCCGTCTCCAGTGTTCTGGGGTCGGTGATGTTATTTGCCGCAATGATCTCTTCCATGCTGACATTGTAAAGCCTGGCCAGTCCCCAGACAGTTTCACCCCGCTGCACTGTATGCATAAAGGAAGCGGTGGTACCCACAGTCTCATTTCCGGCAGGAGCAAGGAGCAGCTCCTGGCCGGGCAGAATAAGGTTCGGGTTGTTTAGCCTGTTATATTCGATGAGTTCTTCCACACTCAGGCCGTATTTGTTTGCTATCATGCTTAATGTTTCCCCGCGGGCAACAATGTGCCGCCGGACAGCATAACTTTCCCTTCCCGCCAGGGCCTTTTGCAGCTCTTCCAGCTGTCTGAAATAGGCCGGCCGGTAAGAATGTCCGGTTCCGGATACGGCAGGCCCGTCCGCTATAATTATGTCCTCCCGGACGGCAAGGACGCCCTGTGGCAAAAGCAGCACTGCAAGCAGGCAGGCAAGGAACAGTTTTCTTTTATTATTCATGTATTCACCTCTTGATTTGAAGCTAAGAAAGGAAAAACGCTGTGTCAGCAGCGTTTTTTCCGGAAGACACTTAAAGAAAGTCTTCCCCTTTTGACAAATTTTTATACTATTGCATTTCCCTGCCTAACCGGCGTTTTGTTCTGTTCCCCGCGCTACAAAATGCGGCTTGCGCTCCAGGAAATGAGTGGCATTAATGTTGCGGATTGTCCTTGTGAGGCCGCGCATTACCAGGGAATGTGTTTGAGCCGTCTCTCCCTCGTAGCGGACGCCGCGCAGCATGTCGCCGTCCGTTATGCCTGTAGCCGCAAAAAAGATGTCCTCGCTTTTAACCAAATCGTCTAAAAGCAGGAGCTTATCCGGGTCATCCAAACCCATCCCGTAGACCCGTTCCAGCTCTTCCTCCCCGTCAGGCTTGAGTCGGCCCTGTAATTCCCCGCCCAGGCACTTAAGGGCAACGGCGGCAATAACACCCTCCGGAGCCCCGCCAATACCAAAAAGAATATCAACCCCGCTGCCTTCTATTGCCGTGGCTATGGCGGCAGAAACGTCTCCGTCAGAAATCAGCTTGACCCTGGCTCCTGCCCGGCGTATTTCCGCTATTATCCGCTCATGGCGCGGTCTGTCCAGGATGATGGCAGTTACATCTTCGACATTCTTATCCAGGGCGGAGGCCACTTTGCGAAGATTTTCCTCCACCGGGGCATCCAGATCGATGCATCCTTTGGCCCGGGGTCCCACGGCTATTTTATCCATGTAAATATCGGGCGCGTGCAGAAGGCAGCCCCGAGGAGCCACAGCCACTACGGAGAGAGCATTGGGAAGACCTTTGGCAACAAGGTTTGTCCCCTCCAAAGGATCAACAGCCACATCAACTTCAGGTTCGCTGCCCGTCCCCACTTTTTCACCGATATAAAGCATGGGGGCTTCATCCATCTCCCCCTCGCCAATTACAACGGTACCATTGATATGTACGGTGTCAAAAACACTGCGCATGGCATCGACTGCCGCCTGGTCGGCCGCTTCTTTGTCACCCCGCCCCATCAGGCGGCCGGCTGCCAGGGCAGCCGCTTCGGTAACGCGCACAAATTCCAGAGCCAGCTCCCTTTCCATGCTCTTCCTCCCCCAGTTTATTTCGTATTGCCTTTTGCTTTTTGCCAATCAGAAAGAAAACGCTCTATCCCCAGGTCGGTCAGGGGATGGTTAAACATCTGCTTTAAGACGGAAAAAGGAACGGTGGCAATATGCGAGCCCGCCATTGCAGCCTCAATAACATGCCTGGGATGACGAATACTGGCGGCGATCACCTCGCAGGAAAAGCCATAATGGCTGAAGGCCCGGCTGATATCGGCAACCAGAGCCATTCCGTCATGACCAATGTCATCCAGCCGGCCGACAAAGGGACTGACGTAGCAGGCACCGGCCTTGGCAGCCAGAAGTGCCTGATTAAAAGAAAAAATCAGGGTAACATTGCATTTAATCCCTTCCGCCGCCAGAATTTTAACCGCCCGTATGCCGTCGGGTGTTACAGGTATCTTAACCGCCACCTGCGGAGCGACTGACGCCAGTTCCCGCGCTTCTCTCACCATGCCCTCCGTTTCCGTGGCAATTACTTCCGCCGATACGGAGCCGGGAACAATCCGGCAGATTTCCGCCAGGAGTTCTCTGAAGTCGCCTCCTTCCCTGGCTGCCAGGGTCGGATTGGTTGTCACTCCGTCGATAACACCCCACTGCATGGCTTCCTTAATTTCCTGCAAATTGGCAGTATCAAGAAACAGTTTCATTATCGGCTTTTCCCTACCCTCCCGGCACAGCCAAAAAGGCACATTTTTTCTTTAACAACAGCCTTCATTGCTTCTTTGGCCGGCCCCAGTATCTTTCGCGGGTCAATTTCATCGGGATGCTCGCGAATAACCCGCTGCACCCCGCGGACAAAGGCCTGTCTCAACTCAGTATCAATATTGATTTTGCAGACTCCCAGCTCAATTGCTTTGCGGATGCTTTCAGCGGGCACACCGGAAGCTCCGTGCAAAACAAGGGGAACGGGTACCACTTTCTTTATGGCTGCAAGACGCTCAAAATCAAGGACGGGCTCCCCTTTGTAAGGGCCGTGGGCCGTACCGATAGCCACTGCCAGAGCGTCTATGCCCGTTTCCCGGACGAATTGCTCCGCTTCTGCCGGATCCGTAAAGAAGGCTTCCCTTTCATCCACGGAAATATCGTCTTCCGTACCGCCGATTTTACCCAGTTCTCCCTCCACCGTGGCACCCATGGCATGGGCTACTTCAGCAACTTTGGCCGTCCGAGCTATGTTTTCTTCCAGAGGATAGCGGGAACCGTCAAACATTACGGAAGAAAACCCGTATCGCAGGCAGAGCATTGTCTGTTCAAAACTTGTCCCGTGATCCAAATGCAGGACAACCGGAACGTCCGCTTCTTCTGCCGCTGCCCTGACCATGGCTGTAATATAGTTTAGGCCCGCATAACGGAGCGCCCCCTGGCTGGCCTGCAGGATGACGGGAGACCTTTCCTCTACAGCCGCTTCCATTATGGCTTTTACTATCTCCATATTGTTGGCATTAAAAGCACCTACCGCATAGCCTTCCTGCTGTGCATTCTGCAGCACTTCCCGAAGTGTTACAAAGGGCATTTTGCTTCTCTCCTTTCAAAATACAGGCTGTTTAGTACCGCTTCTGCCTGCGAATATAAACAGCCGATTCTTGATTATATGTATGTCCCTGCACTCCGTTTATGCACTTACCTTGCGTAAACTCCGTGCTATTATATCCTTCAGTTCTTCAATGTCAAAAGGTTTGGAAATATAACCGGCGGCTCCGCGGCGGCGCGCCTCCGTGAGCACTTCCAGTTCTTCATAAGCTGTCATAATCAGTATAACGGTTCCGGAAGCGCATTCTTTCATCCTTGTCAGTGTTTCCAGTCCGTCCATCCCGGACATCTTCATGTCCAGCAAGACCAGATCCACATGTGTCTGTTCTACTATATCCAGTGCTTCCCTGCCGCCGGCAGCAGTTATAACCCGGTACTCGGCATCCTGCAGCACCTCCTGCAGCAGCCTGCGAATACCGGGCCGGTCGTCAACAACCAATATTACTGATGCCATGACTATACCCTCCCGCTCAGTCTTTTTGATAGTATTCTTGACGGGAGTGAAAATTCCTTTTTCTTAACTAAAAAGCCAGCGGCGGACAGCGGCAAAGACTGATGCAAGCCAGTCCATCATCCGGCGGGTGCGTGATTTGCGTTTGCGCACACGAAAGAACATCTTGTTCCCCCCTTTTCCCTTTGCCTGTATTTTCCCGCCGGACAAGTTTCATTATGCAGGGGAAAACTGCCTGCCAAAAACAAAAAACCGGACAGGGAGCTGTTTTAGTGCTCTTTCCTGCACGGTTTTTTTGCGCGGTCGTTTTATTCGTCCATGGGATGTATTGCCTCAACTGGGCAGACTTCTTCGCAAGCACCGCAGTCGATACAGGTTTCAGGATCAATTTCATACTTGGTATCGCCCTCGGAAATGGCGTCTACCGGACATTCCGCCTGGCAGGAGCCGCAGGAGATACACTCGTCATTGATTACGCGAGGCAAACCGGACACCTTCCTTTCTTCCTTACAGTATACATTACTTTTGTAACATATTGCTTGGAAAAATACAATAAATATTTACTTCCTTAATTTCCTTACCGGCAGCCGCCCCGCCTGTATCCCAGAGCAGCGGCAACAAAATGGCCAAATAAAGGATGGGGACGGTTGGGTCGTGACTTGAATTCGGGATGAAACTGGGTGGCAATAAACCACGGGTGATCAGGAAGTTCTATTATTTCCACCAGCCGTTTGTCGGGAGACAGGCCGCTCATCAGCAAACCACGTTCTGCCAGAGCCTCCCGGAAGTTGCTGTTAAGTTCATAACGGTGGCGGTGGCGTTCATGAATGACTTCCTGCTTGTAAACTTTTGCAGCCAGAGTGCCCGGAACAATATGGCAGGGATAAAGGCCAAGGCGCATGGTGCCCCCCAGATCCTTAATCTCCCGCTGTTCCGGAAGAACATCAATAACGGGATATTTAGTCTCCGGATTGAATTCCGTTGAATTGGCATCTTCCCAGCCGCAGACATGGCGGGCGAATTCAATGGCTGCACAGTGCATCCCCAGGCAGATTCCCAAAAACGGTATTTTGTTTTCCCTGGCATAGCGTATGGCTGCAATCTTCCCGTTAATGCCGCGGTCGCCGAATCCGCCGGGAACAATAATGCCGTCCACCGCATTCAGCAGTTTTTCCGCCCCTTCTTTTTCCACATCCTCGGCCTGTATCCAAAGAATCTCCACTTCGCAGTCATTTTCAAAACCGCCGTGGTTAAGGGCTTCGGCTACGCTCATATAAGCATCCTTTAAGGATACGTATTTTCCAACAAGTCCGATTGTAACTTCGTGGCTTCTTGTTTTTATCCGGTTGATTAAAGCTTTCCATTCGCTTAAGTCGCATTCTTCCGTTCTCAGGCCCAGCTGCCTGACTACTATTTCATCCAGCCCCTCTTCATGCATCTGCAGCGGCACTTCGTAGATAGACTCAGAGTCGCGGTTTTCAATAACCGCCTCCAGCGGCGTATCACAGAACAGGGCTATTTTCTTTTTAACCTCCAGGGAAAGGGGCTTTTCCGTGCGGCAGACTATTATATCCGGCTGAATACCGATGGATCTCAGTTCCTTGACGGAATGCTGCGTCGGTTTCGTTTTCAGCTCGCCGGAAAATGACAGGTGCGGTATCAGGGTAACATGGATATAGATTACATTTTCCCGGCCGATATCGCTTTTCATTTGGCGAATTGCCTCAAGGAAGGGCAGGCTTTCAATATCCCCGACGGTGCCGCCGATTTCC
>DGEC01000037.1:0-7030 GCA_002385745.1 Firmicutes bacterium UBA3936 | reverse complement strand
GCCGATATCGCTTTTCATTTGGCGAATTGCCTCAAGGAAGGGCAGGCTTTCAATATCCCCGACGGTGCCGCCGATTTCCGTTATTACCACATCCAGGTTGTTTTCCTCTTCGGCCTTCATCAGCCGCGCTTTAATTTCATTTGTAATATGGGGAATTACCTGTACCGTCCTGCCCAGGAAATCCCCTCTTCTCTCCTTGCTGATTACCGACCAGTAAATTTTTCCGGTTGTTACATTGGAATTTCTGTTTAAATTAATGTCTATGAAACGCTCATAATGACCCAGGTCCAGATCCGTTTCCGCCCCGTCATCGGTAACGAACACCTCCCCGTGCTGGAAAGGGCTCATTGTCCCCGGATCAAAATTAATATAGGGATCAAATTTCTGTATTGTTACCTTCAGCCCGCGGCACTTCAGCAGGCAGCCCAGCGAAGCTGCGGTGATGCCTTTGCCAAGAGAAGAAACCACACCGCCGGTAATGAAGATGTACTTTGTAGCCACTTGCATCCACCTTTCCCCTCTGAATCAGGCATTAACAAAAACATCCTTTTTTCTGCACGGAAGAATCACACAATGATAACATTTACGCCCTGAACAGGAAAATTCCTGTTTCAAAAAATTTTTTACCGGTAATTACAGCCGGGCCAGTATAAGCTCCCTGATAACTTTGGCGGCAAGCATTGCCGTTATGCCGGACGGATCATAGGGCGGGCATACCTCCACTATATCCATGCCCACAAGCTGCAGGCCGCCAAGCAGCACTGCGGCTTCCAGAAGCTCCGAAGAGGTAATCCCTCCCGGCTCAGGCGCGCCCGTCCCGGGAGCGTAAGCCGGGTCGGCCACATCAATATCCAGTGAAAGATAAACCGGCCGCCCCTTCAGAAGGGGGAGGGCTTCCTGCAGCGGCTGCAGCACCTGAAAGGGATAAAAGCGGGTATTCTCGCGGGCAAAAGCAACTTCTTCAGCCGTTGCGGAACGTATCCCGAACTGAAAAATTTCCGGAGCCAGCTCCCGCTTTATATGGTTCATCACAGAAGCATGTGTATGGGCAACTCCGAGATATTCGGGGCGCAGGTCGGCATGGGCGTCAAGCTGAACCACGGCCAGACCGTCGTAAAAGCGGGAAACGGCCCGCAGCGCACCCAGGGTCAACAGGTGTTCCCCTCCGAGCAGCAGGGGAATCTTTTCGTCCTGCAAAATTTCAGTGACCGCTTCTTCAATCATCCGGAGACTCTCTTCCGTGCCGCCGGGCGGCAGCGGCAGGTCTCCGGCATCAAAAAAGCACACATCCCGGAGATCTTTGCCGGAAAAAATGCTGTATTCCTCAAGGCAGTAGGAAGCAGTGCGAATAGCCCCGGGGCCTTCCCGTGTTCCGGCGCGGAAGGATGTGGTATGATCCAGCGGTACACCCAAAAGCACCCGGCGGCTCTTACGGTAATCGTCTCCTGCCGCCAGAAAAACGCCGCCTTTACAGAGCTTTTCCAGGCGGCTCACTGCTCTTTGCCTCCTACAAGTTCCCGGACAAAACCGGGCAGGCAAAATGCTGCGCCGTGTACTGCAAAATTATAATATTTTGTTTCTACCGGCTTTTGCCTGCAGTTTTTGGGGTCATAACACTTGGATGCGGCGGTAAAGCTCCAAAGTCCGCTGGGATATGTGGGCACGGAAGCCAGGTACAGCCTGGCAAGGGGAAATACACCGCCGAGACCGGCAAATACCTCCTTTATCAATTCCCGGTTAACAAATGGAGATTCCGTTTGCGCCGCCATGATGCCGTCTTTTTTCAGGGCCCGGTAAACATCACGGAAAAACTCCACGGTAAAAAGTCCCCTGGCCGGACCCACGGGTTCCGTTGAATCAACCAGAATAACATCATATTTACCTACCGACCGTTTGACATGTTCCAGGCCGTCTTCGATCAGCACCGTGACACGGGGGTCCTGCAGGCCGCAGGAAATCTGCGGCAGATACTTCCGGCAGGCTTCTACCACTTCCCCGTCTATTTCCACCAGCGTAGCCGTCTCAACACTTTCATATTTAAGAACTTCCCTGATGGCGCCGCCGTCCCCGCCGCCGACAACCAGGACATGCCGGGGAGCAGGGTGGGCTTGCATGACAACATGGACAAGCATTTCATGGTAGACAAATTCATCCTTTTCCGTAGTCATGACCATGCCGTCCAAAACAAGCATTCTGCCAAATTCTACCGTATCGATGATGGCCAGATCCTGATAGCGGGTCTTTTGACGGCAGACCGTTTCCCGGACAAGGCAGGTTATGCCCAGAGCCGGTGTTTGTTTTTCGGTAAACCACAGTTCCATCCTTTATCCCTTCCTAAACCATGTATTAATACCAAAGCACCACCGCAGCCAGGGCACAACCTATTTTTTTCACTGTATGTTCCACGGAGCATACTTCTGTTCTTACCAGTTCAAGCCCGCGGCCGGCAAATGATTCCTCAAGCATCATAAGAATCTTTTCTTCCGCATCTTTTTTGCTGCATTTGCCTGAATACTCCATAATAACCCCGAAAGTGTCCCGGGACAACCCTACGCCCACGGCAGCGGCAATTTGCGTGCCGGGTTCGTCACAGGCAATGGAGCCGTATGCTGTCGGGACAAGAGAGCCAAAGGGCAGGACAAGATCCTGGTCCTGCAGCGCTCCGGGAGGCAGAATGCTGGAGATGCGCACCAGATTAACATTGCCGATTCCCGCATTCAGCAGGGCGTTGTCAAAAGCCGTCAGTTTAGTTTTGCCCTCTGCGGCGCCGGCGGTTATTTTAAATTTCTTCGGAGTGGGTAACATAAGAAAGCCCCCTTTTTTAGAAGCACTGTTCCTGCTTGTTTTTGCTATGGCAACGGTATTTGCCTGATTACCGAAAGCATTATATCACATTTTTACCGGGGTGCAAATAAGCCGGAAAGACTGTAAAAATATTTTTCCGGCCGGTCTTAAGTATTTATTTGCAAAGCTGGTGAATATATGCGAAAAGCTGCCCGGTTTGCAGTCGCTGTTACTTTCATCCTGTTGCTTGTTGCCGCCGGTGTGCTTTTGTACCTGGCGGCAAGTATAGCAGGCTGGGAAAGAATGCCCGATATCCAGACGCCGCTGACCAGTACTTTTTATGACCGCAACGGTGAGGTTATTGCCACGCGCTTTGAACAAAACCGCTTTGCAATTTCCCTCTCCGACCTGCCCGACTATGTTCCCAATGCCTTTATAGCCATAGAAGACCAGCGTTTTTTTCAGCACTTCGGCATTGATATCCGGGGGCTCGTGCGGGCTCTCTTCCGGAACCTGCGGGAGGGGCGGATCGTGGAAGGGGGCAGTACCATCAGCCAGCAGCTGGCCCGCAACCTTTTTTTAACCCATGAAAGAACACTGTCGCGTAAATTGCAGGAAATTCTTTTAACACTGCAGCTGGAACGCAAGTACTCAAAGGAAGAGATTTTGGAGAAATATTTGAATACCATTTATTTCGGCCACGCAGCCTATGGCATTGAGGCGGCCGCCCGCACCTATTTCAACAAGCCGGCCAAAGAACTGTCTCTCGCGGAAGCGGCGCTGCTGGCCGGCATCCCCAGGGGGCCTGCCTACTACTCCCCTTATATTAACGAAGATACCAGGGAAGCGGCCTTTAGACGCCAGAAGCAGGTGCTTAGCCGGATGGAAGAAGAAGGATTCATTACCGGGGAAGAAAAAACTGCCGCCCTGCAGCAGGAACTTGTTTTTTCAGGCCGGGAGGCCCTGCGCTCCGAACAATATTTTGCCGCTTATTTCATTGATTATTTAATAAATTACGAAATAATGGCCAAGCTGAAGATATATACCGCCGACCCGCACATTATCTACCGGGGCGGCCTGCACATCTATACAACCCTGGATAAAAAAATACAAGAAGCTGCGGAAAATGTCTTTGCCAACCCCGATATCCTGCCGGAAGCAATAGTTAATGATGCGGGACAACTTGTTCCGCTGCAGTGCGCCCTGGTGGCTTTGGACCCGCATGACGGCTCCGTTTTGGCTATGATGGGGGGACGCGACTTTAAAAAAAGCCAGTATAACAGGGCTGTAAACAGGCGCTCTCCCGGCTCTTCCTTTAAGCCGATAACTTATGCCGCCGCCTTGGAAAGGGGGTATACCGCCGCCACCATCCGGGAAAGCGCGCCGGTATCGTTCCGCATTCCCGGGGAAAGAGAGCCCTATGAGCCAAGCGAGTACGGAGAAAGGTTTTTCGGCAAATTAACATTGCGCCGGGCCATTGTCCGTTCCAGCAATGTTATAGCGGTGAAAATAAATGATGAAATAGGCCCGGAAAAAACAAAGGAAATGGCAGAAAGACTGGGGATAAAGAGCCCCATTGCGCCGGTTCTTTCCGCACCCCTTGGCACCTCCGTCGTCACTCCCCTGGAAATGGCGGCCGCTTATGCCGTCTTTGCCAATCAGGGGACACGGGTTGAACCGCGCTTTATCACAAAAATCACCGCCAGCGACGGCCGGATTCTATATGAGGCGGGCCCCGCCGTCCGCAAACAGGTGCTGGACCCCCGGATTGCCTATATCCTGACCGATATAATGAAAGGTGTTATCGCTCCGGGGGGTACCGCTTCCTCACTGGGACCCCAGCTTGACCGCCCCGCTGCAGCCAAAACGGGAACCTCTCAGGGACACCGTGATTCCTATATCGTGGGCTTTACCCCGGAACTTGTAGTTTCCGTCTGGGTAGGCAACGACGACAATCTTTCCCTGGGCTGGGGACAGACCGGTTCTGTCCGCGCCGGCCGGGTCTGGGCAAGTTTTCTCACCCAGGCCCTCCAGGGAGTTCCCCCTGCCGATTTTTCCCGGCCGCCCGGCTTGAGAGAAATTCCAATCTGCCCGGAAACGGGCCTTGTGCAAAACCGCCGCTGCACATTGGAACCAATCAGGGAGTTTTTTATCCCGGGAACGGAACCAAAAGCACACTGCAGTTGGCCTGACTGCCCGTACAGCCCGGCGGAGCCCGAGTGGAACTGGAATGACGACTGGTGGCAAAACTTTCCCTTTTTCCGGAATAACAACTTTGAGGAAAATATCAGGGAAAACGTTGAATAAAAAAGAAAGATACGCCTTTTCAGACGCATCCTCCGGGAGACCTATTTAAAACAATTTATAAACAGTATGCCCGCTAAAACCAAATTCCCGATGACGGATATAACGAAGCCCTTGGATCTTGCTCCGTCGTCATCTCCCGCAGCAAGGGCGTACGCTGCTCCTCCGGCTCCAAGTAAAAAAGGAATGGCAATTGCCACCGGTTTCGGCAACCTTGCCGGTGTGGAACCGCCGAGAGAAATTTGTGTGGTGGCAATTTCCGGTAGATTAATGAAAGAAACTACGGCAAGCACCACCGCTATCACCAGGAGCAAAATTGCCGGCACAGACAGTTTTTTCACGTGACTAACCTCCTTTGTCTTTCAGTTTACCGGTTAAGCAGGGATTCGGGGCTCTCCACTATTGATGTATAAGCACATCACGTCCCATATATCACCGGACATCGTTCTGAACTTGAATAATTTCACCAGAGCAATTATAGTTATAACTTGTTTTTTTGTCAATTATTGGTCTGCGCAGTGCTTCGCAAGGCCCCGGCTCTCCCTGCCAAGCGATTTAAGCTTCCGGAACATTCTTTCTCCATAGTCTTTTCAGGGCAATGGACAAGCCGGCAAACTCCGGATGAACTTTCCCCGTCCATGCCGAATGCTACAAGGGCATACAGATGATCGTGGAGAGAAAAACATTCCAGTGTTTTTTCTTCCGGTTCAACCAGCCAGCAGTGCCTGATTTGCGCCCGCTGATAAATCTGCATTTTCCGCAGGCGATCCCTGCGACCTGTGGACAAAGTTCGGGAAAAGCATCGGAGAATCCCTTGAATAACAGGAAAGGCGCGTCTTTTTGACGTGCCTTTGTTATTGCAAAAAGGGATTATATTTTTTTTCCTCCCCGACGGTGGTGGCCGGGCCGTGTCCCGGGTAAACTACCGTATCATCCGGCAAGACAAGCAGTTTTCCCTTAATGGAGCGCATAATTTCTTCAAAAGAGCCGCCCGGGAAATCGGTCCTGCCGATGGAGCCTGCAAACAGGGTGTCCCCGGTGAAAAGCGCCCCGCTGCCGTCATAGAGGCAGACAGACCCCCTGCTGTGTCCGGGAGTAGCCAGGACTTGCAAAGTTACTGTGCCAAAAGTCAGCTTGTCCCCGTCTTTAAGGAAATGATCGGGTTCCACCGGTTTTGCTATGCCTTTATAGGCTCCCAGTTCATCCCGCGGGTTGCGGACCATGTCGCTGTCCGCTTCGTGAATATAGAGAGGGACACCAAGGGCCTGCATTACTTCGGCATTGGCGCCGATATGGTCAATGTGCCCGTGGGTATTGACAATAAACTTCACCTTTACTTTGGCGTCTCTCACCATTTGCAATATCTCGGACGCCTGGGCACCGGGGTCGATTAATATTCCTTCCCCGGTCCGCTCACAGGATACAAGATAACAGTTGGCAGCAAAAGCACCGGTCTCCAGGCAACGTATTTGCAACAGCAAACCCTCCTTTTTCAGCTATAGACGTTATATTTTCCACAAAGGGGATAAAAATCCCTTTTACTTTTTTACCGGCTGCCGGCAAGTTCTGTTCGTAAAATCTTGAGCTTTGCCCTGCAAATAATATATAATATAAAGAAGTTAATTGTAAGGGAGGAATACGCATACACATGAAAGAACGTGTCTATAATTTCAATCCGGGACCTGCCACCCTGCCCCTGCCCGTACTGCAGCAGGTACAGCAGGAACTGTTAAACTACCGGAACAGCGGCATGTCAATAATGGAAATGTCGCACCGTTCTAAGGACTTTGAAGCCATTGTCCACGAGACGGAAGCTTTGTTTAAGGAAATCAGCGGCATCGGCGACGACTATCGTGTGCTGTTTTTACAGGGCGGCGCCAGCCAGCAGTTTGCGCTGGTCCCCATGAATTTTCTGCCGCCGGAAAAAAGCGCCGCTTACGCC
>DGEC01000076.1 GCA_002385745.1 Firmicutes bacterium UBA3936 | reverse complement strand
ACCTAAAGTAATTTTACACTAACGTTTAGAGCAGCCAAATGCAATCTAAAAAGGACAGGCCTCAATCCTGTCCCATATTATTTAAATTGTTGTCCCGCCTTAGGCAACCAGTCCCTCCTCTTTCATTAGCAAACGCAGGATATCTCCACCTATTTTTTCCTCCGCAAGCAGGTTTTCCGCCAGCCTGTTGATGAGTATCCTGTTTTCACCAAGCAACTTTTTCACCTTTTCTTCCTGTTCAACAATTAATTTCTGTAATTCTTTGTGCAAAAGATCGCCCGGCAAATTTTCCACAGAAACCACGCCCAGTGAAGACATCCCGCAAGCTATTAACTGCCTGGCGATGTCAACGGCCTGTTTGTAATCACCGGCTGCTCCCGTTGACCTGCTGCCAAAAACAATCTCTTCTGCTGCGGCGCCTGCCAGTAAAACTGCAATTTGCCCGTTCAGGTAATCCTTTGTATATAGATAGCTGTCATTTTGCGGGCTTTGCCGTGTGTAACCGAGCGCTTTTCCCCGCGGCGTTGTCGTGACAGCGGATACGGAACCGGGATTTATTATTTCGCTGATAACGGCATGTCCGATCTCATGGACGGCAATGCGTCTCATTTCTTCTTTAACAGGCTTGCGTTCCAGTTTCTCGCCCATGATTACCTTGTCAATAGCCTCGCTAAAATGCCGCTGGCAAATTTTTTCACATCCTTCTCGCATGGCCAGAATTGCCGCCTCATTGGCAAGGCTTTCAAGGTGGGCCCCGGAGAAGCCAAATGTTTCGCCGGCCAGACGGCCGAGTTCTACGTCATCCGCCAGTGGTTTATTGGCCACGTAAAGGCCGAGGATTTCTTCCCTGTCTTCTTTGTCCGGCAATTCCACAGGGACAATGCGGTCGAAACGTCCCGGGCGCAGTAAAGCTTTGTCAAGCATATCGGCCCTGTTGGTTGCGCCAATCAGTAAAATACGGACATTGCTGTCCTCAGTAATCCCATCCATTTCCACAAGCAGCTGGTTTAATGTCTGATCATATTCATGGTGGGAAGTATGGCTGCCCCGACTGCCGCCCAATATTTCTATTTCATCAATAAAAATTATGGCACTTTTCTTTTTGTTCCTGGCTGCCATGCTGCGGGCTTTGCTGAAAATTTGCCGCACGCGCTGGGCACCGACACCGGCGTACATTTCAATAAATTCGGAACCGCTGGCTGCCAGAAAAACAGAATCAGTATAAGTTGCAGCAGCCTTGGCCAGCAAAGTTTTACCCGTTCCCGGCGGCCCCACCAGCAAAATTCCTTTCAGCGGACGGATGCCCATCCTGGCAACCCGCTCCGGATGGCGAACAAAATCCAAAGCTTCCAGTAATTCTTTTTTGGCGGTTTTTTGCCCGCCTATGCTAGAGAAATCTACCTGTACCGAAACGCTTTCTTTTTCAAGAATATTAAACCGGGTATTCTCAGGGCCGTTTTTTATTATAAAAAAATAATACATGCTACCTAATAAAAAGAAGAAAAAAAGCAAAGGCAATATGTTTACTCCGTGCCAGATCAGTACGATTAGGAGGGCGGAAGCAGCTCCAAGGGCTATTTCTTTTTTCATGCCTGCTCACCTTCCTTAATCCGGCTTTTGCGATCAATCACAGCCAACAGGTAATCCTCACCGTTTTTCATTTGCAGATAAATATTGCTTCCGTCAACAAAGAGGCGGTATTCATCTACGGCTGCAGAGTTCAGTGTTTTTTCAACTTCTCTTGCCATAGCCGTAAAATTGCCCTTCATCTCTCCTTCGTAAAGAGCAAAGTGTACGGTGTTATAAACCTGCACAAGCCCGGGGCTGCGCCTATCCTTAATCAGCAAGCGGTAATTGCCGGGCCCAAGGATGGCGGCTGTTCTTTCATTAATTAACTGCCATGTTTCGGACAAATTATCAACATAGTCAAGGTCAACCATAACTAATTGCCGTTTATTTTCTTTGCTCAGCTCTACTTTCATGACCCCGGCAATTTCCCGGAGACGTTCGGACAACGGTTTATTGATTGTTTGCCGTTGTATTGCTGATATTGCAAAGTAAGCCAGTGCCAGTGTCAGGGAAAAGGCAACGACAGCGGCCTGCCACTTGAATTTTTTCATTTTATCGTCCTTTCCGGCTTGTATTAGTTTACATAAAATAATTATAGCACAGCAACCTGGCTGTGCCAACCGGAAAACAAATGTAAAAATTTGAAAAACACGCAAAAATAAATGCAAATTTGACATATAGGCAAGAAGTGCCGGTGATTCGCAGCTACTGCATTATTTCGCCAAGCAGGTCATAGCCCTCATAACCTGTTATTTTAACCGGTAAAACTGTGCCTGCCTTTGCTCCGTTATTGCGTACTCTGATATACCCATCAACTTCCGGTGCCTGCATGTAAGTGCGCAGGAGCATATAGCCGGGATCCTGAGCGGACAGCCCGTCCACAATAGCTTCAAAACAGCTGCCCACAAGAGCCTTCTGCTTTCTTTCCGCGATGCTGCTTTGCAGAGAAAGAGCAGCCTCCAGCCTTTCCCTTTTAATATGCTGCGGCACCTGATCGGGCAGGCGGGCGGCAGGAGTGCCTTCCTCCCGGGAATAAGCAAAGAAAACCGCCCTGTCAAGGCAGGCTTCCTCCAGGAATGAAAGCAGTTGCTTAAAATCATTGTCCGTTTCGCCGGGGAAGCCGACAATAAATGAAGAACGCAGAACAATATCTTTTACTTTACTGCGCAGTCTTGCAAGCAGCGACAATAGGCTGTCCGAGGTCGTTTTTCTGCCCATTTGCTTGAGTATGCGGTTGGAACCGTGCTGCATGGGCAAATCGAGGTAATGACATATCTTATCATTATCTGCCATGATTTCAATAATGCCTGTATCAACTCTTTCAGGGTAGGCGTATAGCAATCGCAGCCACTTTATGCCGCTGATTCCGGCCAGCTTTTCCAATAGCAGGGGCAAGCCGCCTTCCTCTCCAAGGTCGCTGCCGTACAAAGTAATGTCCTGGGCAATAAGGTTTAATTCCTTTACACCTTTTTCCGCCAGGCTGCTTGCTTCCGCGACAAGGGCAGAGACACTGCGGCTGCGATAGGGGCCCCGGATGGCGGGGATGGCGCAATACGTACAGCGGTTGCTGCAACCTTCGGCTATTTTCAAATAAGCAGTGTGCCCCGGTGTGGACAGAAGGCGGGGAGCATCATCGGGCAGGGAATATTTTCCCTGCAAATAAACCGGCCGTTTGCCTGCCAGGGCACGGCGTATGGCCAGGGCGGCGACAGACAAATCATTGGTGCCGAATATGCCGTCAATTTCCGGCATTTGCTCAAGCAACTCCTTTCCGTAGCGCTGTGCCAGGCATCCGGCAGCTAAAAGTACGCGACATTTCTTTTGTTTGTAGGCGGCCATTTCCAACAGTTTTACTATTGATTCTTCCTTAGCGCTGTCAATAAAGCCGCAGGTATTGACAATGATTACATCGGCTTCGGCCAAATCGGTTACAAGGTGAAAATTTTCCTCGATTAGCAAAGCAGAGACGGATTCACTGTCAACCAGATTTTTTGCGCACCCCAGGGAAACGATGGCAACATTAATTGGCCCGGGCATTTATTTACCTCCATATTTAACAGCAATATATTCTGACAGTTATTCAGTATAGCCCAGCGGCTCCGGGATGTCAAAACAATTATAAAAAAAGCGCTGTGCTGGCAGCGCGGTGAATTTATTTTTTTGCAATAGTCAGGGTATAGGGGCTCACTATATCAGGAAGTTCAACGGCCTCTCCGTTGACATTTATTGCTGCGGCAGGCGGATAACCCAATCTGATGACAATTTCCTCCCAAGCGGACGTGATATTCTTCTCCCCCGCCGTCAGCGTCCCCTCAAATATTTTTTCTCCGTCTGCAAGGATGCGGATCCAGCAGCGTGCTGAAAAAGAAATTTCTGCCTGAATAATATCAGTGTTGCTAACCAGAAAACGAATGCCGGTGCTTGTGCTGTCCCGCTCAATTACCACCGGCGGAGACACGGGAAATTCAGGCGTATCATCCGGTTCGCCGGGTTCCGGTTCAGGCTCTCCCCCGGGAGGCAGATTTTCATCTTCGCTACCGCTGCCTGGCGGTGGTGCGGACATGGGCCCGCCTTCACGGTTCGCCACAGTATAGACGGTATAAGTAATGATTAACAGCAAAATCAGCAAAAGGATGACCCGACCGGTTTTTATTCTAACTCTTCGACTTGGGTAGCGTTTCTGTCTTATGGTTTCTTGAATATTTTCTTTTGCATCTTCTTTTGCTTCTTTCTCTGCAAAGACGGGTTCTTTTTCCCTGTAGTAACGTTCGAGCATTTCTTTGGGATTTAGTTTCAGTTCTGCGGAATATTGGCGAAGTGCTCCCTTTAAATAAACTTCACCCGGGAAGGCCTTAAAATTTCCTTCTTCCAAAGCAACAAGGTATTTTTTGGGTATCATGGTTCGCGAGCTGATATCTTCGATGGAAAGCCCAAGTTGCTCCCGGGTACGGCGCAATTCCTGACCAATACCGGCCATTGTAAACCCACCTTACAGATTGTTTTTATTTTCACCTTCGAAAAACATTTTTTTGACCTGTTCCGGTGTAACTAAAACTTCCCTGGCTTTACTTCCCTCAAACTGTCCCACAAAACCGCGTCTTTCCATGTCGTCAACCAGCCGAGCCGCCCTTGTGTAACCGATTCTCAAACGTCTTTGCAAGAGTGAAATGGAAGCCGTGCCGGCCTGGGCAAAAAGCATTAGCGCCTCCGGAAGCAATTCATCTTCTTCGTAGTCAACCTCTTCTTCATTTTCTTCCGGGAAAAAGTTTTCCTCATATTCGGGCTCGGCCTGATTCTTAATAAACTGCAGCAACTTTTGCAGTTCTTGCTCGTTTATGAAGGCTCCCTGGATACGGAATGGTTTTGACTGCCCCAGGGGGTGAAAGAGGGCGTCGCCGCGGCCGAGCAGCTTTTCTGCACCGCCCATGTCCAGGATAGTGCGGGAATCTGCCTGCGAGGAGACGGCAAAGGCGATCCGGGAGGTGATATTTGCCTTGATTACACCTGTTATAACATCAACGGATGGGCGCTGTGTGGCAATAACCAAATGTATGCCTGCGGCGCGGGACATTTGAGCCAGGCGGGCGATGGAATCCTCCACGTCCGCAGCGGCCACCATCATTAAATCAGCCAGCTCGTCAATAATGACGACTATAAAAGGCAGCATTTTGTCTTCTTCGTTCTGCTTGAGTTTCTTGTCGTTATAACTGTGTATGTCACGGACGCTTTCCTGGGCAAAAAATTCATAGCGCCTGGTCATTTCCTTGACCATGTTTTTGAGAGCCATGGACGCGCGTTTGGCGCTGGTGACAACGGGCATTAAAAGATGCGGTATCCCGTTAAAATTGCTCAGCTCCACTACTTTTGGGTCTATCATAACAAATTTTACTTCTGACGGCCGGGCCTTAAATAGGATACTGGTAACTATGACATTTATACAGACACTCTTTCCGGAGCCTGTAGAGCCGGCTATTAAAAGATGGGGCATTTTCATCAAGTCGGCAATTACCGGATTTCCTGTTATATCTTTCCCCAGGGCTACAGTCAGAACGGAAGCGGAATTGACAAAATTATCGTCTTCCAGAACTTCGCGCAGGTAAACAGGGGCAATTACTTTGTTCGGCACTTCTATACCCACTGCCGCTTTGCCGGGGATTGGCGCTTCGATGCGAACATCGGGTGCTGCAAGGTTTAAGGCCAAATCATCGGCCAGAGCAACGATTTTACTTACTTTAACGCCTCTTTCCGGCTGGAGTTCATAGCGGGTAACGGTCGGCCCTGCCAGGGCATTTGTTACACGGGCACTGACGCCAAAACTTTGCAGTGTTCTTTCCAGGATTTTTGCCCTTTCAGCTATTGTTTTTTGGGCTTTGGCATCTCTTAAAACAGGTTTTTTTGTTAAAAGATCAACCGATGGCAAAACATATGTTCCTTTGCCCGGGGAAGGAGCGGCTGCCGCAGGACCGGTGCCAGCCTGTCCGCTCTTTGCTTCTGCAGGGAAATCAATTGCGGCTTGCCTGGCTTTTTGCTGAGCGCTTCCGGTTACCTCCAAAGGGGCTATTTCCTGTTTGCCTGTCTCCTTTGCTTCTTCTTTGGCATCTTTTTCATCCTGATAGTAATTAAAACTCAGTTGTTTATTATCCGGTTGTTCGGAAGCAGGTTCAGCAGCCGCTTTTTCCGTTGCGGCCGCAGTCTCGGTCCTTGCCGGCCCGGCAAGAAACCGGCCGGTTTTTTTAAACACCCGCCAGAAAAAGCGCGCCAGCATTGACAGGCAGCGCCATGCCGTACGGAACAGACTGGTCAGGGATATATTGGTAATGAGTATGAAGGCAATAACAAACAGGGCGAGAAGAATAATACGGCTGCCGAGGTCGCGCAGCAGGAAATAGAGTGCAAGTGAAAGCAGTGCTCCCGCCACTCCTCCGCCCTGCTGCTGCAGCCCGAGCCGGAAGCTGGTCCGGTAGATTCCCGCCTCTTTTATCATATCCTGAACGATTTCCAAATTTCCGGTCATTAATTCAAGGTGGGCGTAGACCAGCAAAATGAGAAAAATTAACAGAACACCTGCTTTTCTCTGGCCGAGGTTGGGAATTTCCCAGGGGAGTATGTTCAACAGTCCGTTGACTGCCACAAGTATTGGCAATATTACAGATACTTCGCCCGTAAGCATGCGGATTACATTATTAATGAATTTGCCGATTTCACCGGTTTGTCCCGGGAAAAGCAATGCAGCCAGGGCCAGTGCAGCCAGGGCAATAATCAGTATGGCCTTTACCTGCTGCAGGATTTCTTCTCTAACATCGTGTACAGCCATGAGCCACCTCACAGGGAGAATTATGTTAAAGCCCCGGGCGATAATTAACGGAGTATATTGACGAGAACGGTGAAAAGACCGGCAAGCCAGCAGTAGTAAGCAAAGTAATGAAACTTACTTTTTCGCAGTAAGTTTACAAATAGCCGGATGGCAATTATTCCTGACACAAAGGCGGCTGGCATGCCCAATAATAAGCCGGCAGGCATGCCGGAAAAACCGGTCATATTCAACTTTCTTATTTCCAGCAGTGCTGCTCCTAGTATTACCGGTATAGACAGGAGAAAGGAAAAACGAACTGCCGTATCCTTGTCCATACCCCGCCACAGGGCTGTCGTTATTGTCATACCGCTGCGGGAAATGCCGGGAATTATGGCTATTCCCTGGGCAATACCGATCAACAGAGCATCAGCCGCCGTTACTTCCCCTTCATCTTTGTGTCCCGGCTTGAGCCGGGAGAGGGTATATAGTACGGCTCCTGTCATTAAAAGCATTGTACCGGTCAGCAGTGAAGAGTCGAACAAGGAGGCAAATACTTCCCCCAGCAGTAAACCCATTAGCCCTGTTGGAATAGCGCCCAGGATCAGCATAAGCAGAAAATGCCTTTCCCGTTTACTGCCGGCAAATTTACGCAGCAACCGTAAGATATCTTTGCCAAAGACCCAAATTACTGAGAGCACGGTGGCAAAATGCACCATAACCTCAAAGGTAATACCAGCTTCCTTGACGCCGAGTATTTCCTGGAAAATCACCAGGTGTCCGGAGCTGGACACCGGTAAAAATTCTGTAAAGCCCTGAATTATTCCCAATATAACGCCGTCAATTGCGTTCATAAAAGCCTCCATTCAGTGGTTAGAACCACTTGCGTATTACTTCGCTAAGAATACATGAAATCCTCTTTTTTTCAATACTGTCCGCCCTGACAAGCTTCACAACAAGAGTTTGAAAAGGCGAAAGCAAAAACAAAATTACTGCTGCACCGGTCAGATTATAAAGTGTATGGGCATTGGCAAGACTGCGCGGCAGGGCGGTGGACGTTGCAGCGGCAGCTTTAATGAAATACGGAAAAACGGGCAGGACGATGGCGGTGCTGCAAAGGTTAAACAAGAGATGGGCAAAGGCTGCCCGCTTTGCCGGGACTCTTCCTCCCATTGCCGCCAATAGCGCTGTCAGGCAGGTGCCAACATCTGCACCAATCATAACTGCCGCACCTGCAGATAGGCTTATAACACTATCCTGTGCCAGTGAAAGGACAACGCCCATAACGGCACTAGAACTCTGTATTACAGCCGCTAAAACAGCCCCTGCCGCCACACCCAAGACCGGATGAGCGGCCGATTCCTGCAAAAGGGTTAAAAACCATGTTTTTGCAGTTAAGGGAGTCAGGGCTGCAGCCATTAATTTTAGCCCGTAGAGTAGAATTCCAAGCCCCGCCAGTGAGCGGCCGGCATTTCTCTTTCTCCTGCCGCCCGGAAACATAAACAAAAGACCGGTGCCCAAAATCAGCAGCGCATAATCTTGAATCTGAAAGGAAAGCAACTGGCCGGTAACGGTTGTGCCCACATTAGCTCCAATTATTACGGCAATTGCCGCAGGCAGGGAAAGCAGTCCGGCATCGGCTGCACCGACTACCAGGACTGTAGCCAAAGAACTGCTCTGGGTTAGAGAAGTAAAAAGCAAACCGCAAAGAAAAGCGGAAAACCGGTTGCCTGTCAGACGGTTCAGTGCTGCGGAAAAAGCCGATCCCCATAATTCTGACAAGCCATGAGACATTAAACGCATGCCGCCGAGAAAAAGCAAAAATCCCAGGATTAACACGGACATCACCTGATTAATATGTATGATGTCCGGGAAAATATCTTCTCCGGAAATGAAGAAACAGCCATTTTTCACCGGCTGTTTCTTATTTGGTTAAGGAAATTATGCTCCCGGGCTGGAGGAACGGGTCCAGGTAGTAAAGGGGATCAGTTGATATTACCCTGATTATTTTTGCCATGCTTTCGCCTGTTTCCTCCACAAGCAGTATACTGTTGCCATAATTGATTTCCCGGTATTTTAGCCGGGTTTTTTCACTTCCTTCCATAACGGCTTCCAGCGGCATTACTGTCCAGAGCATGCATTTCACACCCCGCTTGCCTTGCGTTGATTGATAAATTCCCGCAATTTGGCAACGGCTTCCCGAAGTCCGCCTACTTCATCAATTAATCCGGCCTCTACTGCATCCTTGCCAACCATAACTGTGCCGATATCACGCGCCAACTGGTCTGTACAGAACATCATCCGGCGGAATTTTTCCTCGCTAATGCGTGAATGCTTTGTTATGAACTTAATCACTCTGTCCTGCATCTTGTCAAGATACTCATAAGTTTGGGGCACACCCACCACAAGCCCGCTTAGACGGATGGGATGAATAGTCATTGTAGCCGTTTCCGTTATAAAAGAATAATCGGCGCTGACTGCTATTGGCACGCCAATGCTGTGCCCGCCTCCCAGAACAAGTGAGACTGTCGGCTTGGAAAGAGTATCGATCATTTCCGCTATGGCAAGGCCCGCCTCCACATCGCCTCCCACCGTATTTAAAATTGTGAGCAGCCCTTGTATTTGCGGGTTCTGTTCTATGGCTACCAGTTGGGGAATTACATGCTCATATTTAGTGGTTTTATTTTGAGGAGGAAGTATCAGATGGCCCTCAATTTGTCCGATAATGGCAATACTATGGATGTCGCTCGCGGAATTATCGGGAATATTTAGCTGGCCAAGCTGATTAATGTTCTGCAGCTGTATTTCCTTCTGTTGCAAGACAGGCTTCCTTTTTATTCCTAAAGCACGGGAAGTACGTTGCCTGGATTTGCGCATGACTGATTCCCTTCCACACTAGAATCTCTATTCTAGTATTTCGCACTCCCCTGCTCTTATACCGGCCGCGGGTAGTATAAAAGACGCCGCTATACTTCCATAATGATTGGCAGTATCATAGGGCTCCTGTGCATTTTCTCCCAGATATACCGGGAAAGGGAGTCCCTGATCCTGTTTTTAACTGCAGACCAGTCTGTTTTACTGCCTTCCAATGATTTTTTCAGGGTATTGCAAACTTCTTCCCTGGCCTCATCCAGTAAAGTTTCCGACTCCTTTACATAAACAAAACCGCGTGTATAAATTTCCGGCCCTGAAACCACGGTGCCGTTTTCTCTCTCTACTGTCAGGGCTACTATAAAAATACCGTCCTGAGACAAAAGTTTCCGGTCTCTTAAGACAATGTTGCCGACATCCCCAACGCCTAGGCCGTCAACCAGTACGTGCCCGGAAGTCACCGTGCCGACTACCTGTCCTGAATTCGATGTAAACTCCAGAACATTACCGTTTTCGACAATAAAAATATTGCTGCTTTTTATTCCCACGCTGCGGGCCAGTTCCGCATGATGAACCAGATGCCTGAATTCCCCGTGTACCGGAATAAGGAATTTAGGCTTAAGCAGGTTTAGCATCAGTTTTAATTCCTCTTGCGAACCGTGCCCGGATACATGAATTCCTGAGACGCTTTCATAAATCACATGTGCACCGCGGGCAAACAAATTGTCAATAGTCCTGAAAACCAGTTTTTCATTGCCCGGAATGGGAGATGCGGAAATTATGACTGTATCTCCGGGCATTATTTCAACTTTCCGGTGCTCGGAAAGGGAAATGCGCGTCAGTGCCGACATGGGTTCGCCCTGGCTGCCCGTAGTTAAAATAACGGCTTTTTCCGGGGGGAATTTGGCCAAATCATCCACTTCGACGATAGTACCTTCAGGCGCAATAAGATAACCCAGCTCTTGAGCAATTGAAACAACATTTTCCATGCTTCTTCCTACAATTGCCACTTTTCTCCTATAGTAAACTGCCGCGTCTATTACCTGCTGGATGCGATGGATATTGGAAGCAAAGGTTGCCAGTATGATCCTTTGTTTTGCCGTGCGGAAAATATCCATAATTGCCGTGCCAACTACCTTTTCCGACAGGGTGTAGCCCGGCCTTTCCGCATTTGTGCTGTCGGACAGGGCAACCAGCACGCCCTTTTCACCCAGTTTCGCCAGCCGGTAATAATCGGTAGGTTTGCCGTTTACAGGGGTCTGGTCAAATTTGAAGTCACCGGTAAAAACTACTGTTCCTGCGGGGGTTTTTAAAGCAATTCCAACAGAATCGGGGATGCTGTGGTTTGTGCGGAAAAATTCAATCTTGAAACTGCCGATTGTCAACCTGTCTTCCGGGCAAATGACCTGCAGGTTGCAGTCTGAAAGCATATTGTGCTCCCTCAGTTTTACTTCCACCAGTCCCAACGTCAGCTTTGTTCCGTACACCGGCACATCAATCTGCTGCAGCACGTAAGGCAGACCGCCTATATGGTCTTCATGCCCGTGCGTAAGCAGTATGGCCATTACTTTATCCTTGTTTTCCAAAAGATAGCTTATATCAGGGATAACCGCATCAATCCCGAACATTTCATCTGTCGGAAACGCCATACCGCAATCTATAACTATGATTTCATCCTCAAAGCGGATGACAAACATATTTTTCCCGATTTCTCCAATACCGCCAAGGGGAATGATTTGAATCCTGGCTTTACTGTTTTTTCGGTGCTTGACTTTAGCTCTTTTTTTACTGGAAACGCTGGTCATTTATACACCTCCTGCGCTAAAATGTCAGTTTTTTACCAGCTTTAATTATAACTAAAGGGAATAAAGGCAGGCATATTTATGCTGCAAGAATAAAAATCTCTTTGCGCGAAAAACCCCGCCCAAAGGACTGCGCGGGGTCAGAAAAATGGGGAATTACAGGTAATTTAAATTTTGCAGGACTTTTCTAACCGTTGCTTGCTCATCCGCCGTCAATTCAACAAGGGGCAGCCGGAGGGGACCGGCATCATTGCCAAGGAGCTTCAGTGCTCCTTTGACAGGGGACGGGTTGGAAGTAATAAAAAGTACTTTGAATAAGGGTAGCAGGCGGTGGTGGATTCTTAACGCTTCCCTGTAATTGCCGCTTTGAAACTCCAGGACCATCTGTTTGATTTCCCTGCCTGCTATATGGGAGGCAACGGATACAACCCCGCTGCCGCCTATGGACATGATCGGCAGTGTCATGCTGTCATCGCCGCTGTAAACGGCAAAACCTTCCGGAGCACCGCTGCAAATTGCAGCTATCTGTTCCAAATTACCGCTGGCTTCCTTAACTGCCCTGATATTCGGAATTTGCGCCAGGCGCAATGTGGTTTCGGCAGTCATATTTACGGCAGAACGCCCGGGGATATTATAAAGCATTACAGGAAGCTCTGTGCTTTCGGCAATGGCGGCAAAATGCCTGTACAATCCTTCCTGTGACGGCTTGTTATAATACGGGACAACCAGCATGATACCGTCGACCCCGCACTTTTCAGCCTCTTTTGTTAAAAAAATGGAATGTTCCGTGGAGTTGGAACCTGTTCCCGCAATTATCTTGATTTTCCCGCCAATTGTTTTTTTAATACGAGAAAAAAGGTTTAATTTTTCATCGTCGCTTAAGGTGGGAGATTCACCGGTTGTGCCTCCGAGAACAATGGCATCGCTGCCGTTTTCTGACAAAAAATCAGCCAACTCAGCTGCTTTATCGTAATTTATTTCACCGTCTTCCTTAAACGGTGTTATCATGGCGGTTATTATTCTTCCAAAAGGCAAAGTCAAGTATACCACCCTCCGTGCAGCAGATTTGTAAAAAACCTTAAGCAATTATAACAAAAATGGCAATGCTTTTCAAACGGTTTATTCCTCTGACAGGGCAAATTCCC
>DGEC01000046.1 GCA_002385745.1 Firmicutes bacterium UBA3936 | reverse complement strand
CATCGAATTAAAACAATTTGTTCATGAAGAGATGAAACGCATCCGGCAAAAAAGATTAAGAGGCAAAGAGTATCGGAATAATGTGCCGCTTTTCAGAGGTGGAAGCAGCCATACCCGGTTTGCATTAAAAGAGCTAAATAAACGTAGTGTTGTTTGAGTGGTGTGAGGTTCGTCTTAAAACCTAAAGTGTCTTGACACTATCTTGCCGCCTTGTGGGCTTGCTATTTAAAATCAGGTCAAGTAAAGTAGAATATAGGACACTGTTTATTTTTCATGAACCGGTACAGTTAAAGCAGCAGTCAATAACAGCAAAAGGAGGCGAATAATGTGGCTGATTTAGCCGGTGCAAACGGCCAAAGAGAACATTTCAGGGTTGTCGGGAAGCCCAACCTTCCCGGGAAGCTGTCTTATGCCCTTGCGACAGGCATAGCGAAGTTCGGCATAGATTATGTGGTGCCGGATATGCTGCATGCCAAATTCCTTCGCAGTCCCTACGCCCATGCCAGGATTGTCAGCGTCGATACCACAAGGGCCAGGGCTATACCGGGGGTTGTTGATATTATTACCTGGGAAGACGAAGACATAAAAAATCTCAAAAGTTTCGGAGAAAACTTCGGTACTCCTCGGCCGTGGCTGGACAATATAGCGGACTATGAAGGCGCGGAAGTAGGGGTAATTGTGGTTGCCGAAAGTGAAGATATCTGCGAGGAAGCGCTCCGGCAGTTGGATGTGAAATGGGAGGTCCTGCCGCATATAGTTGACATAATGGAGGGAAGAAAGCCGGATGCTCCCGTCATCAGACCCGGGGTGGGCAGTGCTCCTGCCATGGGGCCAGGCGGGGACGACAACCCTCCCAAGAAGGGCAACGTCAGCTACTCCAACTTGATTTCCGGGGACATTGAAGAAGGGTTTAAGGAAGCTGATCATATTATAGAGTACAGGTTATACCTGCCCCCCTTTGCTTCCCATATGCCCAACCCTTCCGGTTCCGTTGCCTGGTGGTACGACGATCCCTATCACGGAGAAGGCAAGAGCCTGCACATAGAAGGTGCAGTGCGTGAGAGACGTGCCATCAGCGCCATGTATAACGTACCGCTTGAGAAGACAGTGCAGGAAGGCCTGTTCATGGGCGGGAAGTACTGTGACTGGGGTCTCCGGAAGTCCCAGGAGATTACACCGCTTCTGGCAAAGAGGACCGGCAGGCCTGTCCGCTGTGTTAATACGCGCGAGGAAACCTTTGATTTCCTGATGAAAGAGCGTTATATGTACCTGAAGGTCGGCTTTAAGGATAACGGACTGATTACTGCCATTGACGACTTTTCCATTGCGGACGGCGGGGCAAGGGGAAGCTCTACCTTCGGAACCTCCGGCGACCAGAGGTACGGCCCCTATTTTACCTTTAGGTGTAAAAACATTAGGCAGAGAATGGAGATTGTCGACAGCAACCGGGGAATGATGTATGTTTCCGGGCAGCACTGCCCCTTCAACTGGGACTCCGGGACAATGGCCATTTACCTGATTGCGGAAAAGCTGAAAAAGGACCCGATAGAGATTGCAAGGATTAACCTTCACGGTCCTACGTCACAGGATGACCCCAATCCGGTGCCCAGCTTTGAGGCTTGCATTGAAAGGGCTAAAGAGGTGATGGACTGGAACTGGCATCCTGCCGGAACCAAAAAACTGCCCGACGGCAGAATGCACGGGGCCAGCTTCCGCTACCAGATGTGTCCGCGGCACGCCTTTTCGGGCTACGAAAGCAAACTTGAGCTGCGCGACGGTGTGGTGTATATGCCGACACAGGGACCTGTTTTCGGCGTTTATGCCGTTGAATGCAATGCCATGGTTGTGGCGGAAGAATTGGGGCTGGAATATGAAGATGTCAAAATTGTCTTTGATTACAGGGAGCCCTTTACTCCTGTCGGCGGCGGAGCCGACGGGACTACGGCTTCTGCTTGGGTAACAAAGGAGTGCGCCAATATCTTAAAACAAAAGATCTTGGAGGCGGCCATTGAGGAGGCGGAAAACCCGCCGCCGCCCATGTTTCCTTTCGGCCTGCCGCCGGAGCCAAGCCCCTTTAAAGGTTTAAAACCTGAAGACCTTGACTTGGCAGACGGGAAAGTTATCGTCAAGTCCGATCCAAGCAAAGGAGTGCCGCTGGCAAAGGCCGTTAAGAAACACATAGTTGCCACCTATTCCGGCAGACCCCCGACTGCTCTTTGGACGCTTGGCTTTGGCAAAATGCTTGATACAATGAATACGGCTTTTTGCGAAGTGGCCGTAGATACGGAAACGGGAGAGGTTGAGATACTCAGATTCGTTGTGGTTGCCGACCCCGGCAAGATTATGCGCCTGACTTCGCTGGAAAGCCAGATTGACCAGGTCATGTATTTCAGCCAGGGCTGCCAGTTGCTTGAAGACTATGTTTACGACAAGAGAACGGGCGTTAAACTCAACAACAATATGATTGAATACAAAAAACCGACTATCCTGGATGTACCGCCGGTAGAGCGCGAGTTCCTCGAGACCCGGGCGGGCAATGCTGCCTACGGGGCAAGCGGCATCAGCCATTCACTCGCCAACACCCATCTTGTCATCATTGCAATTCATAATGCGATAGGCGTCTGGGTAGACCCGCCGGCAACTCCCGATAAAGTTCTTAAAGCGTTGGGCAAGGCATAGTAAAAACAGGCCGCTTCCCCGGAGGAAGCGGCCTGTTTTAGTAGAAAATGGCCCCTTGAAGGCTTCTTTAAAAGGGACGGAATTTTTGATATAAATAAAATGTAACCGAAAGGGACTTTTTACGTTTATTAGTTTAGGAAGAAAAAAGGCCGGTGTTAAAATGCAGAATCCCAAGGAACAGAGAAGCGAGCAGAATGAAAATGTTCCCGACCTGGAATATCTGATGCGCCGTTATGGCGATCATGTAGTACGGCTTGCTTATTCCTACCTGCGTGACAGTGAAGAAGCCAAAGATGCGGCCCAGGAAGTATTTCTGCGCACCTTTTCTTCCTTTGCTAAATTCCGGGGCAAACCCGTTCCCTATACCTGGATATATCGTGTTACTGTGAATCTTTGCCGGGACAGGCTCCGGAAAAAATGCCGGCTGAGCCTGCAGCAGTTCAGCTGTGATTCCTTGGCCAGCAGTATTAATACTGAAGAGCAGGTTCTGCAGAATTTTGCAGAGAAAGCGCTTTTTGACGCTGTCATGGAGCTGCCTGTCAAGTATCGGGAGGTAATTGTCCTTTTTTATCTGTACCAGTTTGATACCGAAAAAATAGCCGAGATTACAGGGGTAAAAAGGTCTCTGGTTAAGGTGAGACTGTACCGCGCCCGTCAGCAGCTCAGGGAAATACTGCTGAAAAACAGGGTGATCAGTGATGAATAACAAAAAAAAGTATGAAGATATGCTGGCCGGGCTGCCCGATGTTCTGGAAAAGGGCCTGAAAAATGTCAGGTTTACTGAAAAAATGCGGCGCAATGTGCAGGACCGCCTGCAAAGTGGAATGTTCCCGGAAGAGAAGCGAAGAAAACCTTCTTTTGTCTATGCTGCTGCAGTGATTGTCCTTCTTATTTTGGGAATGGCCGGACTGCGGCTGGGGGGCAGGGATATTTTTACCGGTCCGCAAAGTGCCGTTCCGAGCTTTACCGAAGTTGAAGCAATGGACATTGACCTGGACGGGAAAGAGCCCCTGGAACTGGTAAATACATGGCGTATCCTGGAGACGGGAAAAGAGGATGCATTGCTGGCTCTGGTCTGGAAGCGGGATTTGCGCGGCAATTTGCAGGTAATCTCCGTACATCCCTTTGAAGGACGTAAATTTTTGCCTCTTACGGTGTTGTCGCCGGAAAGTTACCGGGGCAATTTGGTGGTCATTTCCTCGACTGACGGAGCCGGCTCCATTTATTTTTGCATCCTCGGGTTTGACGGTGATGATGTTTTCGAATACCGTGAAGTTTACAGCAAAAAAAATGGCAACGGGCAATTGAGACTGCGGGAAATTGAAAACTTCATTCCCGCAGTGCTGAAAAAATAAATCATCAACAAATCGGAGGGGAAATAATGAAAAGAGAAAAGCTAAACAATCTTTTTCGTATTGTCTCCGTAGTTTTACTGCTCTTATTATTCATGTCACTGCCGGCAGCTGCCGCTTCCGGGATTGAGATCTCAACCACCTATCCCGGTATCAGCGCTTCTGCCGGAGAATTGATTACTTTTTCCCTGGATGTAAACAACAGTGGATCGCAAAGCCGTGTTGTACAATTGCGGATAGACAGTTGTCCTGAAGGCTGGATTGCCTACATTGAAGGCAAGGGACAGGGCAGAAGAATCAGCGAGGTATTTGTTAAGGGAGGATCCTACGAGTCCGCCAACCTGAATGTCCGGATCCCGGAAAATGTGGGAGAAGGGAACTATACTCTCAGTGTTTCCGCATTGTCGGGCGGAAGCGTGCTTGATACTCTGAAGATTAATGTTGATATAAGCAAAGTCCGCATGGGAGCCGACCAGCTCAGTGCACAGTATTCGGAACTTAAGGGTTCGGCAGGCGCCACCTTTAACTTTAATCTGACACTGGCCAACAACGGAAGTGAAGAGCAGACTTATTCACTGGGTGCCGATCTTCCTTCCGGCTGGCAGGTTACTTTTATGCCTTCCTATGAACAGCAGGAAGTGGCAAGCATCACAGTTGCCGGCGGCCAAAAGAAAGACCTGAAAGTAACTATAAAACCGGCATCCAGTGCTGAAGCCGGCGAGTATGTTATTCCGGTCTATGCCGTAAGCGGCGGCAGCGAGGCAAAAACGGAGCTTAAAGTTATTGTCAGCGGCTCCTATGAACTGGCTTTTAGCACACCTACCGGACAACTGAACTTTGATATGGTTGCCGGCAAGGAGAAAAAAATAACCATGGAAGTAACAAATACGGGCAGCGCCCCCCTCAAAAAGATTAAGTTCTACTCCAGCACTCCCAAGGACTGGTCGGTAGACTACGATCCCAAAGAAATAGAAGTTCTTGAGCCCGGCGAAAGCCAGCAGATTACTGCGACAGTAACTGCCAGTTCCAATGCCATTGCCGGAGATTATGCTCTTACCCTAAGAGCTTCGGCCAGTGAAACATCAAAGCAGGCCGATTTTAGGGTTACAGTAAAAACGTCGACTTTATGGGGGATCGTGGGCATTGTAATTATTCTTGCCGTTTGTGCCGGTGTGTACTGGGTTTTCCATAACTATGGGAGGCGGTAAAAGTGGCCATGTCAGCAGGTCAGCTTTTGGTGGAAACAAAGGATCTGACTAAGCATTACGGAGAATTGGTGGCCGTTGATAAACTTAATCTCAGGGTAGAGAGGGGTACTATTTTTGGACTCCTGGGTCCGAACGGTGCAGGTAAAACCACAACCATTCTTATGCTGCTGGGGCTTACAGAGCCAACGGCAGGCAAAGCTTTAATCAACGGCCTTGACCCTACCCGCAACCCTTTACAGGTTAAATCAATTGTCGGGTACCTGCCTGACAATGTCGGCTTTTACCAGGATATGACCGGGGAGGCAAACCTGCGCTATACATGCGAGTTAAACGGCCTTTCGCCCGGGGAAGCGGAAAAACGTATTATGTCCGCACTGGAGCGTGTAGGACTGAAAAATGACGCCCACCGCAAAGTAAGCGAATATTCCCGCGGTATGCGGCAGAGGCTGGGTATTGCCGATTTGCTGGTTAAAGATCCTCCGCTTATAATCATGGATGAACCTACCCTTGGGATTGACCCTAAAGGTGTGCGGGAGCTCTTGCAGTTAATCAGGGAACTGGTGGAGGAGGATAACAGAACTATTCTTCTGGCTTCCCACCTTTTGCACCAGGTACAGGAGGTTTGTGACAAAGTCGGTATATTCGTCAAGGGGAAAATGATTGCTTCCGGTACCATTGACAGTCTGGGCAGCCAGCTTGGATCAAAAGAAAAAGTGAGGCTGGAGGTATGCGCCGAACCGCTGGACGAAGCCTTAATCAATCTATGCCGGGATACCGACGGTGTTTTGGGAGTAAAACAGGAAGGCCGGATGCTAATCATCAGAAGCAAAAAAGACATCCGCTCAAGCCTTGCTGCTAAAATAGTAGCCGGCGGCTACAATCTGCTTCACCTGCGCCAGAGTGAATTCTCCCTGGATGACATCTACCAGCGTTATTTTCAGGAAAAGGAGGGGGAGTATGAAGAAGATGGAGCTTCCGAAGATAAATCTGCCCGGGCTTAGCGATCTGAGACACGCCAACAGCGGTCTGGCAGCGGTAGTGAAGAAAGAAGTGGCCGACCAGTTAAGCGGTAAACGCTTTCTCATACTGACTGCCCTGGTTGTTGTTGCCTGTTTTTCATCTCTTTATATAGCAGCATCGGAAATCAAGTCAGCGGCGGACAGCAGTTTTGTCTTTCTAAAACTGTTTACAACAGCCGGTTCCCGGCTTCCCTTTTCCTTTACTTCTTTCATAGCTTTTCTGGGCCCGCTGGTTGGCTTGATAATGGGGTTTGACGGTATCAGCGGCGAAAAAGACAGGGGGACATTGAGCCATGTCCTTTCACAGCCCATATACCGTGATGCCCTGATTAACGGCAAGTTTCTTGCCGGGGTTTTAGTGCTGGCTTTTGTTATTTTCGGAATGGGAATATTGACAGGTGCGCTGGGTTTGATTATTTTCGGCATACCCCCTACCCTTGAAGAGGTCCTGCGCATTATTTGCTATTTGCTTTTGAGTGTTGTCTATATTTCCTTCTGGCATGCCCTTTCCCTTTTGTTTTCTATTGTATTCCGCCAGCCGGCAACTTCAGCCCTGGCAGGAATAGCAATCTGGCTGTTTTTGACTTTGTTTGCCGTGTTCCTGATCGGGATGATAGCCGATGCCATATATCCCGTCACCAGTACCAGCGACACGGAGCAGGTTGTGGCCAATATCCGGCTCAATATGCTGCTCGGCAGGTTTACGCCAAATGTTCTCTATGAACAGGCGGTCATTACCCTGCTCAATCCTTCGGTCAGGGCCCTCGGCGTTGTCATGTTTGACCAGGCAATAGGAGCCATTGATGCTCCCCTTTCCGTGGGGCAGAGCATCCTGCTTGTCTGGCCGCATCTGGTAGGCATATTTGCCGCCATGCTGGTCTGTTTTGCCATCGGCTACTACCTGTTTATGCGCCAGGAAATAAGGGCTTAGAACACAGGAATGCTACAGCGGCAGTATCAAAGGGAGGTCCGTAAAATGTCGGCTCAAAGCTGCCTGCAGCTTAAGCAGCTGGCTGCGGTCTCCCTTGATTTTTATTCTTCCGGTAAGAACGGCGGTGCTAGGATTTAAGCTGCCGGCAAGAAGTTTATCCAGGTCTTTTTCATTTATGGAGACGGTACAGGTGGCCGGAAACGGCCTGCCGTGGTACCACGCCGCCTTGTTTTCACTGACTGTAAGCTGGTAGGATTGTACCGAACCGTTTTCTATATCCAGCTGGAAAACGGCGTCAATATCATTTAATTCAGCAGGAGCCTCCTGCAGTTTTGAGACCAGTAAATCCAACAGGGACGGAATGTTCAAAGCCATCAACCCTTCTTAAGAATATTTGCGGAAAGTGTGTATTATCATATGCAGAAAATATTCTTCAGTTTACTTTGCCAAAACAGCTTTCAATCCCCGGCCATCGTCCCCTGCTGCAAAAGCAAAGAAGCGCTTTAAGGTCCGCTAACCGGCGGATAATCTAAATGCAAAAAATTGGACGATGTACAAGGAATTTCCGGCAGTGCTAAAGAATAAATCAAGTCATGTCAGTTTTTTTAACGGGGAGGGGAGGCAACAATGCAGAGGAGTGCTGTCTTCTACCGGAGCTGCCTGATTACGGCAACAGTTGTTCTTTTTTTTGTTTTTTTTGCTGTACTGTACAGCGCTTACCTGTGGGGAAGCGTTTATTATTACGGTTTTATTTTGCTTGTACCTTTTTTGCCCTTTTATTTTCTGACTTATAAAAAAATGAAAATAGCGCTGTTAAAAGAAGAAATAGCGGTAACTTGGGCAAAACCGTTAAAACGGGACAGGGACTTTGCAGATCTTGGGAAAATGGCTGCTCTTTTCCCCGTCGCTGAGCAAAAGGAGCGTCTTATTTCCGAGCAGACAAAGGAAGATTTGCATTTTGAACTGCTTTACTCCCTTGTGGACAGAACTTTTACTACTCCGGGGGCGCAGGTGCTGTACAATCTTCTGCAGCGGCCGCAGCTGTCAATTAAGGTACTGCAGGAACGCGGTGAGGTGATACGCACCCTGGAGTCTGAAAAAGAACTGCGGGAAAAAATTATGCTTTGCCTGCGGACCCTGGGCAGGCAGAAAACAGATACTGTTACGGGCCTTGTTTGGGACGAAGAGATTGTTCCCGCAAGGCTTGGCATCATGCCGGCGGTGCTGGCGAGCCTTGCTTTAATTGCTCTCGCATCCATATTCTTGATCGGGGCAAAGGCAGTCTTTTTTCTGCTTCCGGTCTTGGCCGTCAATCTTTATTACAGCAATCAAAAGGAAAATTTGCATAATCTGCGTCTTCCGGCAATTCATTACTTGCGGTCAGTTGTTTTAACTGCCGGGGAGCTTGCCGCAATCTGCAGGAAGAAGCTCCCTGCCCACAGCAAAAGGCTGCGGTCAGCCTCGGCAGCCTGCAGGCAGTTTGTCCGCAGGACGGCAATGCTTGGCCTGAAGGGCAGTGATCCCTTTGGACTATATGATTACTTGAATATCCTGTTTCTCCTTGATTTGCGTAATTACGAAGCGGCCACGGTATTTATCCTGCGCAGAAGAAGTTACCTCCGGCAGATTTACAGCTTGCTTGGGGAAATTGATGCCCTGCTGTCCGTAGCCTCCCTGCGCTGTGGCACCTCTGCCTGGATTGAGCCGCAGCTTTTGCCGGGCAAAAGCTATATCAAAACTGAGGAAATATACCATCCGCTGCTGGAAAATC
Organism: Firmicutes bacterium UBA3936; assembly: GCA_002385745.1. Taxonomy (GTDB): domain Bacteria; phylum Bacillota; class Dethiobacteria; order Dethiobacterales; family Dethiobacteraceae; genus DTU027. The sequence continues at coordinate 617 of DGEC01000046.1, read as the reverse complement.
CCGTTGCCAATTCCATTGATCTGGAAAGGCCCGGGGTAGTGCTAACCGGCTCCAATATGTCAGGGAAGTCTACATTTTTACGGACTATTGCCGTTAACGCCCTCTTTGCCCAAACTGTCTACACCTGCTTTGCCAAAGGCTACCGCGGGGGGCTGTTCAATATTGTTACCTCAATTAACAAAGACGACTTCCTGCCGGGCGGCAAAAGCTTCTTTCTTTCGGAAGCGGAAGCGATTCTTGAAATGATCAGGCAACAATCAGAGGAAGTTGCTTCCCTGTGTGTAATAGATGAAATTTTCCGCGGCACCCACTCGCTGGAAAGGATACCGGCGGCTGTTGAGTTGCTGCGGTACCTGGCCAAACAAAATGCCCTTTGCCTGATAGCAACCCATGATCTGGAGATTGCCAAAACATGCAGTGAGCTTTATGCCACGTACCACTTCAGCGAACAGGTGGGAAGCGCAGGGCTGAAGTTTGATTACCTGCTTAAACCCGGCCTTACCACCAGCTGGAATGCCATCCGCATTCTGGAGCAGCTGGGATATCCACGGGAAATAGTAGAGCGGGCCTCCCGGGCGGTAAACAGAAAAATAAAGGTTAGTGTAAAATTACTTTAG
>DGEC01000012.1 GCA_002385745.1 Firmicutes bacterium UBA3936 | reverse complement strand
CTATCCGTCAGCTCTACTTTCTCAATTCTTGGCTTTTCGATTTCAATCATAGTTCCTGCACCCTCCTTTACGACCGGACGCCCGGGGCAAAACGGTTACACCCTGGGTCGTTTCGGCGGACGGCAACCGTTATGCGGAATTGGTGTTACATCTTTTATCAGGTTTACTTCCAGGCCGGCGGCCTGCAGTGAACGTATGGCCGCTTCCCGTCCCGAACCCGGACCTTTGACATATACTTCAACTTCTTTTAAACCGTGTTCCATGGCCGCTTTAGCAGCATTTTCAGCCGCCATCTGCGCGGCATAGGGCGTTGACTTGCGGGAGCCCTTAAATCCGACAACACCGGAACTGGCCCAGGAAATCGTATTTCCCTGCAAATCGGTAATAGTAATCAGTGTATTATTAAAAGTTGACATTATATGGGCAACGCCATGCTGAATATTTTTACGCTCACGCCTTCTTGGGCGTGTTGATTTTTTTCGTGCTGCCAAAACATTTTCACCCCTTTTTTACTTTTTGCGTCTGACGCCTACGGTGCGTTTAGGGCCTTTGCGGGTACGTGCATTGTTTTTCGTTGTCTGTCCGCGCACCGGCAGGCCTTTTCTGTGGCGTATCCCGCGATAGCAGCCGATTTCCATCAAGCGCTTAATGTTCATGGCCACTTCGCGCCGCAGGTCACCTTCCACGCGATAGTTTTTATCAATACACTCACGCAGCCTGTTAATTTCATCTTCCGTCAAGTCCCGGACCCTGGTGTCACTGTTGACATTGGTCTGCTTGAGGATTTCTTTGGCAGATTTGCGGCCTATGCCATAAATGTAAGTGAGCGCAATTTCGACACGTTTGTCCCGCGGCAGGTCAATTCCGGCTATTCTTGCCATGTAGTTTGCACCTCCCTTTTATCACAAACAGAATTAGAATTACCAAACATTTTCCTTTTTATGCAGACTATCCCTGTTTTTGCTTGTGCTTGGGGTTTTCACAAATAACCATTACCTTCCCCTTGCGCTTGATAACTTTGCACTTTTCGCAAATTGGCTTCACAGAAGGTCTGACTTTCATTTCAAAGCTCTCCTTTTGCTGTCTATTTGTAGCGGTAGGTTATCCGGCCACGTGTTAAGTCGTACGGAGACAACTCCACAAGTACTTTGTCTCCCGGGAGGATGCGGATAAAATTCATGCGGATTTTTCCCGACACATGGGCCAGCACCTTATGGCCGTTTTCCAGTTCCACACGGAACATGGCATTTGGTAAAGGCTCGACTACCGTTCCTTCCACCTCAATAACGTCCTTTTTAGACATCCGGGCTGTTTCCCTCCCTTTCTCCCCCAGGATTGACTTTACCAACCATTTCACGGATCGCCTGAACTACTTCTTCATCCCGTATTGTTTGCCGGCAAATTTTGTCCGCCAGCTCGACAGAGCCGCTTTGATGAACCCGCAAATGACGCGGATTTTTCTTTTTTGGTTTTTTTAAGGTGCGGTTCAAGCCGTTGGCAAGAAGTACAAAATTCTTTTCGGCATAACCGACAACAAGATAATATTCACCGGTGTCACGTCCTGCAAGAGAGTGAACCAGAGTGCCTATTGCCGGCATCTTAATCATTAACATCTCCCTCCGCTTTGCAGGTACTTCTTTATAACTCCAGCCACTTAAAGTGTTGTTAGAATCAAAGGCCCGTCTTCCGTTACGGCAATGGTGTGCTCAAAATGAGCCGACAGTTTACGGTCAAGGGTTATCACCGTCCAGTTATTTGACAGTGTTTCCACCTGCCAGGTGCCGGCATTCACCATCGGCTCTATCGCAAGAGTCATACCGGCCGCAAGAACCGGCCCCCGTCCCGGCTCGCCGAAATTGGGAACCTGAGGCTCTTCATGCATTTTGTTGCCGATACCATGCCCGACATAATCACGAACAACGGAAAAGCCGTTTTTTTCCACACATGTCTGTACTGCATGAGAGATATCCGTCAAGTGATTGCCGGCAACGGCCTGGGCAATTCCCCGGTTTAGGGATTCCTCTGTTACCGCAATCAAGCGCAATGCTTCCGGGTCCGTCTCGCCAACCGGAAAGGTTTTGGCCGCATCTCCGACATATCCCTGATAAATAGCTCCCACATCAATACTGACAATATCACCCTCCTCAAGTTTACGCAAGCTTGGAATGCCGTGGACGACTTCTTCATTTACAGAAGCGCAAATTGTTGCCGGGAAACCATGATAGCCTAAAAATGCAGGTGTGCATTTTGCTTTAAGAATATGCCTGTTGGCAATTTTATCCAGCTCTGCCGTGGTTATTCCGGGACGGATTGCCTCTTCTATTATCTGCAAAACTTCAGCGACCACTCTGCCGGCAGTCCGCATCAGTTCAATTTCCCTTTTTGACTTTATGGTAATCATATAGCCTCCGCTATTTTATAAAGCCCTGATAATTTCTCATCAACATATGGCTTTCTATCTGCTTCATTGTTTCCAGGACCACGCCGACAACAATTATCATTCCTGTACCGCTGAAAATAATATTAATCTTAAAGAAAACCTGCAAAAGAACAGGCAATACGGCAATCAAGGCCAGGAACAATGCTCCGGCCAGGGTCAGGCGGCTGGACACCCTTGCCAGGAAATCCGCTGTCGGCCGTCCGGGGCGCAGGCCCGGAATAAATCCGCCGTATTTTTTAATGTCTCCGGCAATTTTATGTGGATCAAACTGAATTGCGGTGTAAAAATAAGCAAAAAAGAAAATCAGCAGTACAAACAATATCGTATATACAGTGCCGCCCGGTGAAAAAATCTCAGCCAGTCTCTGGGCAAAGGGATGCTGGATAAAGCTTGCAAGCGTGCTTGGCATCATTAACAGCGTTGAGGAGAAAATCACAGGGATAACTCCGGCCTGGTTAATTTTCATCGGCAGGCTTGTTGACTGTCCTCCATACATTCTGCGGCCGACAACCCTTTTGGCGTACTGCACGGGGATGCGGCGCTGTCCTTCCTCAATGGCAATAATACCCACGATGAGTGCAAGCATAACAACAACAGTGGCAATAACGGTGAAAATACTGGTTTCACCGACTCTGGCCAATTCGAAAGTCCCGAGCACTCCGGGGCCAAACTGGGAAACAATACCCCCGAAAATAATCAGTGAAATACCGTTTCCAATCCCTTTGTCGGTAATAACTTCACCCAGCCACATCAGAAAGGCCGTTCCTGCTGTCAGGGTAATGGCAATGGTTATATAGGTAAAGATACCGGGGTTTAAAACAGCATCTCTAAAAACACCTACGGTCATTCCCACCGACTGCAGCAGGGCCAGGACAACCGCACCGTATCGTGTCAGTTGCTGGATTTTCTTTTGTCCCTCCGGTCCTTCTTTTGCCCATTCCTCCAGTTTGGGAATTATTGCCGTCAACAGGTGAATGATAATGGAAGCGGTAATATAAGGGTAAATTCCCATGGCAAAGATTGTATAATTCTCCAGTGCACCGCCGGCAAACACATTATACAGTCCAAACAGGTTGCCCTCGGCTATCCGGGATGCAACTATACGAGCATCAACCCCTGGTACGGGGACATGAGAGCCGAGCCTGTAGACAACCAGCATTAGCAGGGTAAAGATGATCCGCTGGCGCAGTTCTTTGATTCTCCAGGCATTGCGAAGTGTTTCCAGCAATTAAATCACCTCTGCTTTTCCGCCGGCACTTTCTATTTTCTGCACCGCCGTTTTCGTAAACCCGTGGGCTTTTACTGTCAGGGCCTTTTCCAGTTCGCCGCCGCCGAGAATTTTGATTCCGTCTTTAAGATTTTTGATTAACCCTTCTTTTTTAAGCAGGGCGGGGGTAACTTCCGTCCCCTCGGCAAAGGCGTTCAGGCGGTTTACATTTATTTCGTTATACTCCTTTTTAAAAATACTGGTGAAACCCCTTTTCGGTACGGCGCGCTGCAAGGGCATCTGACCGCCTTCAAAGCCGGGCCTGACACCGCCCCCTGAACGTGCTTTCTGCCCTTTATGTCCGCGGCCGGACGTTTTGCCATGTCCGCTGGCTATGCCGCGTCCCACGCGTTTTCCCGTTTTTCTGGCGCCTGCAGGGCTTTTTAATTCATGCAAACGCATATCTTCTACACCTCCCATTAGAGTTCTTCTACTTTAACGAGGTGGGACACTTTATCGATCATTCCCCTGATTTGAGGCGTGTCTTGATGTTCCACGGTTTGGTTAATTTTTTTCAGCCCAAGGGCTTGCACCGTCAATCTCTGGGGTTCTGTACGTCCAATTATGCTTTTTACCAAAGTGATGCGCAACCGTTTTGCCATATGGTTTACCTCCTACCCAAGCAGCTCTTCCACCGTGATGCCGCGCATTTTTGCCACCTCTTCGGCAGTCTTCAGTGATTTCAAGCCTGCCACGGTAGCTTTGACAATATTGATGGCATTGTCGGAGCCAAGAGATTTCGTCAGAATATCGCGAATACCGGCCAGTTCCAATACTGCCCGGACAGGACCGCCGGCGATCACTCCGGTTCCTTCCGAAGCCGGCTTCAAAAGCACACGCCCTGCACCAAACTCCCCGATTACAGGATGAGGAATGGTTGTACCCACAATCGGAACTTTAAACATATTCTTTTTGGCATCTTCAGCACCTTTGCGGATGGCCTCGGGGACTTCGCTTGCCTTGCCCATGCCGGCACCGACATTTCCGTTGCTGTCACCGACGACAACCAGGGCTGAAAAGCTAAAGCGCCGCCCCCCCTTAACTACTTTAGCTACACGGTTTATTTGTACGACCTTTTCAGTCAGTTCCACACCAGCGGGGTCAAAGATCTCCACGCTCTTGTTTCCCTCCTTTGCATTAAAATTCCAGACCGGCTTCCCGGGCACCCTCGGCCAGTTCTTTTACCCGGCCATGGTACAGGTACCCGCCTCTGTCAAATATAACACTTTTTATTCCTTTGGCAATAGCTTTTTCCGCAATCAACCGGCCGACCCTGCGGGCAGCTTCCTTGTCGCTGCCTTTCCCTCCGGTTTCCCTGAAAGCGGGGTCAAGGCTGGATGCCGCTACCAGTGTCGTGCCGTTTTCATCATCAATTACCTGTGCATAGATATGCTTCAAGCTGCGAAAAACACTCAGCCGCGGACGTTCGCTTGTGCCGAAGATTTTTTTCCGGACACGCAAATGCCTTTTCTTTCTTGCAGTATTCCTGTCTATACGCTTAAGCATCACAAATTCCCCCCTTACTTGCCGGTCTTGCCGACCTTGCGGCGGACATATTCAGTATCGTACTTAATTCCTTTGCCTTTATAGGGTTCAGGTTTACGAACAGCATGGATACTGGCGGCAAGGCTGCCTACGGCTTCCTTGTCGATCCCTTTTATGATAATTTTATTCGGTGACGGGACTTCCAGCTCAACGCCCTTGGGCGGGGTTATGTTGACAGGATGGGAATAGCCGACGGACAGAGCTACGGAGTTGCCCTGTTTGGCGGCCCGGTAGCCCACTCCCACCAGTTCCAGTGTTTTTGTGAAACCTTTGGTGACACCTTCAACCATATTGGCAATTAATGTCCTGGTCAGGCCGTGGAGGGAACGGTCGGTTTTATTGTCGCTTCTGCGGGATACAATAACTTGATTGTCTTCCAGCTTAATATCAATTGCTTGCGGCACAGCTTTCTGCAATTGGCCGAGAGGCCCTTTAACGGTTACAACATTATCTTTTTTGCTAAATTCCACACCTGCCGGCAATACTATCGGTTTGCGGCCTATACGGCTCATATCTATCCCTCCTTTACCAGATGTAGCAGAGGACTTCTCCGCCGACACCGGCCTTTCGTGCTGCCTTATCGGTCATAATCCCCTGTGAAGTTGAAATGATGGCAATGCCAAGGCCGCCTAACACCCTGGGCAATTCGCCCTTGCGCGCGTACACCCGCAAGCCGGGTTTACTGATCCGTTTCAATCCGCTCAGCACCTTTTCGCGGTTCGGACCGTATTTCAAAAATATCTTAATGGTACCCTGCTTATTGTCCTTTTTAAATTCATACTCTTTAATAAAGCCTTCTTTTTTCAGAATATCGGCAATGGCAAGCTTAATCTTTGAAGCAGGTATTTCCACGGTACTGTGATTTGCCATATTAGCGTTGCGGATTCTTGTCAGCATATCAGCAATTGGGTCCGTCATAGTCATTGCAATCGAACCTCCTTTCTCTCCAATCCCCTACCAGCTGGCTTTTTTTATCCCGGGGATTTCCCCTTCATGGGCAAGCTTACGGAAACAAAGGCGGCACATACCAAATTTGCGCAGGTACGCACGAGGACGGCCGCACAATTTGCAGCGATTATAGGCTCGTACTTTGAATTTTGGGGGCCTTTTTGCCTTGGCGATCAATGATTTTTTTGCCACTGTATCCCCTCCTTTTGCGGATGTTAGGCACTACGAAAAGGCATTCCCAGTTCACTTAACAGCTCCCTGGCCTCTTCGTCAGTTTTCGCAGTTGTTACAATAGTAACGTCCATTCCACGGACTTTTTCCACCTGGTCATAATTGATTTCCGGAAAAATCAGCTGTTCGCGAAGACCTAAGGAATAATTGCCGCGACCGTCAAAAGATTTAGGCGATACGCCACGAAAATCACGGACCCGGGGAAGTGCTACATTAAAAAGTTTATCCAGAAAATCATACATGCGCGCGCCGCGCAATGTTACTTTGCAGCCAACGCTCATGCCTGTACGGATTTTAAAACTTGCCACAGACTTTTTGGCTTTGGTAACAATAGGACGCTGGCCTGATAATAATGTCAGGTCATTTACGGCGGCATCCAAAGCTTTCGGGTTATCCTTGGCCTCGCCAATGCCCATGTTGATAACGACCTTTTCCAGGCGAGGAACCTCAAGGATGTTTTTATAGTTAAAACGTGCCGCTAAAGCGGGCCGTACTTCTTTTTCGTACTTTTCTTTCAGCCGGGACATCTACTGCAACCTCCTTTCGGCGACCCTATTTATCAAGAAGTTCCCCGCATTTTTTGCAGGCGCGCAGCCATACCGTTTTTTCCTCTTTTTGCACGGGGGATTTCTTAATTCTTGTCGGCTCTTTGCAGCTTGGGCAAATTACCATTACATTGCTGCTGTCTATAGGCGCTTCCTGCTCATGAATACCTGCCTGTACCCTTTGGGTGGCACGGGCATGCTTTTTAACAATGTTAAGCCCTTCAACAACTACTCTGCCCTTTGCAGGCAACACTCTTATTATTTTTCCTTTTTTGCCCTTTTCCTTGCCCGTGAGGATAAGAACCCTGTCTCCTTTTTTAACATGGAGCTTTGCCACTATTTTTGCACCTCCCTTGGCGCTAAATAACTTCCGGTGCCAGCGACACAATTTTCATAAAATCCCTTTCCCGTAATTCCCGGGCAACCGGCCCAAAAATCCTGGTGCCGCGAGGGTTGTTTTGTTCATTAATCAGAACTGCGGCATTTTCGTCAAACTTAATGTATGAACCGTCATTTCGCCGCAAACCCTGGGAAGAACGGACGATGACCGCCCTAACGACGTCGCCTTTTTTGACAACTCCGCCGGGCGTTGCTTCTTTGACACTGGCTACAATAACATCTCCTATATTGCCGTAACTGCGGGACGAACCGCCTAGTACACGTATGCACATGATCTTTTTGGCCCCCGAATTATCAGCAACCGTCAGGTACGTTTGGGGCTGAATCATCGTCAAACCTCCTTCAAAAACAGATGCCTCCGGGCTTCCGACCCGCTGATTATAATCTGGACTTTTCCAGCATTTCCGCCAAACGCCATCTCTTTTCCCTGCTTAAGGGCCTTGTTTCCATGATTCTTACCTTATCGCCTATACTGCAGGCGTTTTCCGGATCATGCACTTTATATTTTTTGGAAACCCTGATAACTTTCCCATACAGCGGATGGCGGGTGGTTCTTTCCACTCTCACAACTGCCGTCTTATCCATTTTATCGCTAACAACCCAGCCAATGCGGGTTTTACGGCCTTTCCGTCGCAAAAACACAGCCTCCTTTCGGATCAGTTGTCATAACATTCCTCAGGAATTAAGTTCACGGGCCCGTTGAATTGTTTTCACACGGGCAATATCCCTGCGTACTTCCCGGATGCGCATGGGATTTTCCAACTGACCGGTTACCATTTGAAAGCGCAAGTTAAAAAGCTCTTCCTTTAGCTCGGCCAATTTGCTTTGCAATTCGGCATCGCTAAATTCCCTCAATTCTTTAGCTTTCATGGCTTTCACCACCTGACTCTATACGTTTGACAAACTTTGTCCTGATAGGCAGCTTATGAGAGGCAAGCCGCATTGCCTCCCGGGCAGTCTCCTCATCAACACCGGCCAGCTCAAACAGGATGCGGCCCGGTTTTACCACTGCCACCCAGTACTCCGGCGAACCCTTCCCTTTGCCCATGCGGGTTTCGGCAGGTTTGGAGGTTACAGGCTTGTCGGGGAAAATATTTATCCAGACTTTGCCGCCCCGCTTAATGTACCGGGTCATGGCAATACGTGCTGCTTCAATCTGCTGGTTGGTAATCCAGGCCGGTTCCAAAGCCTGCAGGCCAAATTCACCGAAATGAATCTGGTTGCCCGCCCGGGCCTGGCCTTTCATTCTGCCTCGTTGCTGCTTGCGGTGTTTAACTCTTTTTGGTATCAACATTCTGGTTTCCTCCTCCCGTGTCACCCTGCTTGGTCGGGAGCACTTCGCCTTTATAAATCCAAACTTTTACACCTATTCTGCCATAGGTTGTATGGGCTTCCACACTGCCGTAATCAATGTCGGCACGCAATGTCTGCAGGGGAACGGTTCCCTCATGGTAAGATTCTGTACGGGCAATCTCCGCGCCACCGAGACGGCCGCTGACCATAACTTTTACACCTTTGGCACCGGCCCGCATTGTACGCATAACAGCTTGTTTCATGGCACGGCGGAAAGCAACCCTTTTTGACAGCTGGTTGGCAATATTTTCGGCAACCAGCTTTGCGTCCAATTCCGGCGTTTTTATTTCGATAATATTAAGGTGAACCTGTTTGTTAATCAGTTTTTCCAGCTTTTTGCGCAGTTCTTCGACGCCGGTTCCCCCTTTGCCGATAACAATGCCGGGCTTGGCTGTATGGATGGAAATACGGACCCTGTTGGCAGCCCGCTCGATTTCAATACGGGATACACTGGCATTTTCAAGCTGTTTGCTAATAGCGTCACGGATGGCAAGATCCTCATGCAGCTTTTCTGTGTAGTTCTTATCAGCATACCATTTAGCTTCCCAATCCCTGATGACACCGATACGGAAGCCTATGGGGCTAACCTTTTGACCCAATTACTTATCCCTCCTTCTTCTCCTGGAGAACAATGGTGATATGGCTGGTGGGCTTGCGAATGCGGGACCACATACCGCGGGCCCGGGGACGAATGCGTTTCAAAACAGGGCCCTGATCCACAAACGCTTTTGCCACGTATAAATTCTCAGTGTTCATATCATAATTGTGTTCAGCATTGGCAATTGCCGAATGCAAAACTTTATAAACCGGCCTTGCCGGACGGTTGGGAAGATTCCTAAGCAGCGCCAGCGCCTCCTGGACATTTTTACCACGGATCTGGTCCACTACAAGGCGGGCTTTCCGCGGTGAAACATGAATATATCTGGCCGTTGCTTTTGCTTCCACGGTAATCCCTCCTTACTTTAGTGCTGTAGACCTTTCAGTATGACCGCTGTGCCCACGGAATGTCCGCGTCGGTGCAAACTCGCCCAACTTGTGGCCAACCATATCCTCGGTAATATATACCGGCACATGTTTTCTTCCGTCATGGACAGCCAGCGTATGGCCTACCATTTCCGGGAAAATGGTGGAACGGCGGGACCAGGTCTTAATAACTTTCTTTTGGTTTTTTTCATTAAGCTGCCTGATCTTTTTGATCAGCTTCTCATCAACATAGGGGCCTTTCTTTAGTGATCTGGACAAGTGTTGGCAACCTCCTTCCTGGACATTCTACCTTTATTTTTTACGCCGGCGGCTGATAATGAACTGGTCTGACTCTTTATTTTTCTTCCGGGTCTTGTAACCCAGAGTAGGCTTGCCCCAGGGAGTAACGGGGCTCTTGCGCCCGATCGGCGCCTTGCCTTCACCGCCACCGTGCGGGTGGTCCACCGGGTTCATAACAACACCGCGGACGGCAGGCCGCTTGCCAAGCCAGCGGGAACGGCCTGCTTTACCGATGGTTATGTTTTCATGGTCCAGGTTGCCGACCTGGCCGATTGTCGCCCTGCATTCCTGGGATATCAGGCGGACTTCACCGGACGGCAGCCTGACATGGGCATATTTACCTTCCTTGGCCATCAGCTGGGCCGCTGCACCGGCGGAGCGGACAAGCTGACCGCCTTTGCCCGCCTTCAGCTCAATATTATGAATCAGCGTTCCGACTGGAATATCTTTTAATTTCATAGCATTGCCGGGTTTTATATCGGCGCCCTCGCCTGAAAGGACTTCGGTGCCCACTGTAATACCGACGGGAGCAAGGATATAACGTTTTTCCCCGTCTTTATAATGAAGCAGTGCTATGTTTGCCGAACGGTTGGGGTCATATTCAATGGCGGCAACTTTTGCCGGTACGCCGTCTTTATTTCGTTTAAAATCAATTACCCTGTATTTGCGTTTATGCCCCCCGCCCTGGTGACGAACTGTTATGCGGCCGGTAGCATTGCGCCCGGCTTTCTTTTTCAACGGTTCCGTTAAGGATTTCTCCGGCTTATCCCTGGTAATTTCATCAAAAGTGCTGACAGTCATAAAACGACGTCCCGGAGAGGTGGGAACGAACTTTTTAATGGCCATGCTTTTCCCTCCTTCCTGGGCTACAGGCCTTCAAAGATCTCGATGGGTTTGCTGCCGGGAGCCAAGGTAACAACGGCTTTTTTCCAGTTGGGCCGCCGCCCGCTGTACGCGCCCATTCGCTTAAGCTTACCGGTCATCCGTATGGTATTAACATCCTGTACCTTGACATTAAACAGTTCCTCAACAGCTTTTTTGATCTCTATTTTATTGGCTTTTATATCAACCTCAAAGGTATACTTAAGTGCCTGCATCCCATCAGTTGATTTTTCCGTTACAACCGGCTTCTTAATAATATCGCGGGCATCACGCATCAGGCAAACACCTCCTCCACCCGGGATACAGCATCCCGGGTCATGATCAGATGGTCGGTGTTTAAAATGTCATAAACACTAAGCTGTTCTGCCTGTGTAGTTTTCACGCCGGGAATATTGCGGGCTGATTTAATCACGTTTACCTGTGGACTCTCCAAAACAAGCAGTACTTTTCGCCCTGTTTGCAATTTTTCCAGCAATTTTATCATTTCCTTGGTTTTTGGAACATCCATCTGCAGCGCATCAAGAACCAAAAGTGATCCGCTGTTTACTTTTGAGGACAGGGCGGATTTCAGTGCCAGCCTCTTCATTTTTTTAGGCAGGGACTGTTTAAAGTTCTGTCTTCCGGTGGGTCCGAAAACAACGCCTCCTCCTCGCCAGATGGGCGAACGGATAGAGCCGTGACGGGCCCGGCCGGTACCTTTCTGCCGCCAGGGCTTGCGGCCGCCGCCCCTTACCACACTGCGGGTTTTTACCTTTGCCGTTGCCACCCGCCGGTTGGCAAGATAGGCGACAACAGCCTGGTGCATTACAGCCTCGTTTACCGGGACGGCAAAAACTGCATCGGACAGTTCAATTTCACCAATCTGCTCGCCCTGTTGATTATATAAAGCTACTTCCGGCATCACAAATCCCCCTTTCGTTGCTAGCTTTATTTTTGTGCCTTCACGGAATCTTTAATTGTTACCAGTCCACCCCGGGGGCCGGGTACTGCACCACGAACCAGCAACAAGTTATTATCCGCATCTACTTTAACAACCTGCAGTCTTTGGACAGTCACCCTGTCACCGCCCATGCGGCCGGGAAGCGGACGGCCTTTAAACACACGGGCGGCATCGATGGAACCAAGGGAACCGGGACCGCGATGGTAATGGGAACCGTGGGACATGGGCCCGCGTCTCTGCCCGTGGCGTTTAATGGAACCGGCAAACCCCTTGCCCTTGGATCTGGCCGTGACATCAACCAGGTCGCCTTCGGCAAAAATATCCGCCCTGATTTCCTGACCTACTTCATAAGCAGCGGCATCGGCAAGCCGGAATTCCCGCAAATGCTTTTTCGGGGCAACGCTTGCTTTCATAAAATGGCCCTTGAGCGGCTTGTTTGCCCGCTGCTCCTTGAGATCGCCAAAACCCAGCTGCACGGCATCATAACCGTCTGTTTCCTTGCTTTTCTTCTGTATGACATAGCAGGGGCCCGCCTCAATAACGGTTACCGGAATAACCCGGCCGTCTTTATCAAAAATTTGGGTCATGCCGACCTTCTTCCCAATGATTGCTTTATTCACTGTCTGCACCTCCTCTAATTCTGATTCCTCCTGCTTTACAGTTTGATTTCAATGTCCACACCTGCCGGCAGGTCAAGCCGCATAAGCGCATCAATAGTCTTCGGCGTCGGTTCAAGGATATCAATCAGCCGTTTATGTGTCCTCATCTCAAACTGTTCACGCGAGTCTTTATATTTGTGAGGTGCCCGAATAACAGTATAAATGCTTTTTTCCGTCGGCAGCGGGATAGGCCCCGATACGGCTGCACCGGTTCTTTTGGCTGTTTCCACGATTTTACTGGAAGACTGATCAAGAATCTTATGATCAAAAGCCTTCAGACGAATACGGATTTTTTGTTTCGCCATGCTTTCCCCTCCTTCAAGCGCCTGATTTTCAGACTACTCCGCAAAAATTACCGGGTAAAACCCGCAACCTTCTGCTTCATCGTTATTTTGGGCTGTCCGTATTCCGGACAGCCCGGAAATACATTCATTGCTGCCACCGCTGCGCACAAAAAGCCCGGAAAGCAG